>QYQM01000084.1 GCA_007280905.1 Porphyromonadaceae bacterium
GTATTACGACGAACAATACCATAAGAGATAAGGCTCAAGGCTCAAGGCTCAAGGCTCAAGGCTCAAGGCTCAAGGCTCAAGGCTCAAGTAAGGCGTAAGTAAGGCGTAAGTAAGGCGTAAGTAATATAAGGCAGTAATAAGTATGTCAAAAATAAGGAACAAGGGGCTATGCAGAGGTCCGTACCTTGTATCTTACAACTTGTGTCTTACTTATTACTTACTTGAGCCTTGAGCCTTGAGCCTTGAGCCTTGCGCCTTGCGCCTTGAGCCTTGAGCCTTATTCCACGGTAACCGACTTGGCCAGGTTACGGGGCTGATCCACATCACAACCTCGCAGGACTGCAATATGATAGGCGAGCAATTGAAGGGGTATCACGGAAAGCAGGACCGAAAACTCTGGCAATGAATCAGGTACGCTGATCACATAATCAGCCAAACGGGAAATCTCCTGGTCCCCCTCTGTAACGATGGCGATGACGGTGCCTTTTCGGGCTTTGATCTCTTGTACGTTGCTAACCACCTTATCCAGAGTTTGGTCTTTGGCAGCAACAATCACCACGGGCATGTTTTCATCGATCAGGGCGATCGGACCATGCTTCATTTCTGCAGCAGGATATCCTTCTGCGTGTATGTAACTGATTTCCTTAAGTTTAAGTGCCCCTTCCAGTGCCACTGGGAAGAAAACTCCGCGGCCAAGATAGATGGCATTTTTGGTATGCTGAAAAATTTTAGCTACTTCCAGGATCTCAGAATCCTTGTCGAGAACCTGCCGGAGTTTTTGCGGGATCTGAACCAGTTCACGGATCAGCTCCTCGTACCTCTCCTGGGTCAGTGTACCGTTGTTCCGGCCCGTCATCAGGGCCATCATGATCAGCACGGTGACCTGCGCCGTAAATGCCTTGGTGCTGGCAACACCGATTTCCGGTCCGGCATGCGTATATACTCCGGCATCTGTTTCCCGGGCAATGGAAGATCCAACCACGTTGCAGATACCCAGAACGGTTGCATTCCGCTTCTTCGCCAGCTTGATGGCTGCCAGCGTATCGGCTGTTTCACCGCTTTGGCTGATAGCCAAAACGATGTCATCCGGATGAATGATCGGGTTCCGGTAGCGAAATTCCGAACTGTACTCAACCTCAACGGACACGCGGGCCAACTCTTCAAAGAAATATTCCCCCACCAGGCCGGCATGCCAGGAGGTTCCGCAGGCGATGATGATGATCCTTTTAGCTGAATATAATTTCTGAAGAACATCGTGAAGTCCGCCGAGCTGGATACCAGAAAAATCCGGAAGTACCCTGCCCCTGAAGGTGTCCTGAATCGCGCGCGGCTGTTCAAATATTTCTTTGAGCATGAAATGGGCAAATCCTTCCTTGTCAAACTCTCCAATCGAAAGGTCGAGTTCGAGGATCTCAGGCTGGTGTTCAACATTGCGAAGCGTCCGGAGCAGAAGCTGATTACGGCTGATTACGGCGAAATCGTCGTCATTCAGGTAAATCACATTCTGCGTATATTCCACCAGCGGTGTGGCATCGGAAGCCAGGAAATACTCACCATGACCGACACCGATCACCAGCGGGCTCCCTTTCCTGGCCGCGAACAGCCGGTCAGGCTCATCCTTGCATGCCACTATGATCCCGTAAGCTCCCTCAACCTTGTTCAGTGCCATCAGGATGGCAAGGTCGGCCGTCAAATCGCCTTCAAGATACAGGTGCTCGATCAGGTTAACGAGAACTTCGGTGTCCGTTTCGCTTTGGAATTCCACCCCGCGGGTTTTAAGATGACGCTTGATGGATGCATAATTCTCGATAATTCCGTTGTGAACCAGCACAAAATGACCGCGGAATGAACTCTGCGGATGAGCGTTCACTTCATTGGGTTCCCCATGGGTGGCCCAGCGTGTGTGCCCCATGCCTGTGGTACCGGTTTTAGGCCTGGAGATGCCGATCCGTTCCAGATCAGCCACCTTACCTTTGCATTTCTGAACGTTGAAACCTTCACCGATCAAAGCAATCCCTGCTGAATCATATCCCCGGTATTCCAGTTTCTTTAATCCGTTGATCAAAATGGGATAGGCTTCGCGGGTACCAATATAACCGACAATTCCGCACATAACAGTGGTTCAAAAAATTAGATCACGCTAAGTTAATATTATCCTTCTAATGGACAGGAGAAAACAAAAAAAAGGCACAAGTGTCGGAGATGTGTTTTGATCTTGATTTTTTTTGTCTTTCTTACAACTTACTTGAGCCTTGAGCCTTGAGCCTTGAGCCTTATTGAACCGGAGTGTAGGTGATTACCAGTTTCATGCCGCCGTTAACCGTACCGTTTTTCAAAATCAGACGGTTTCCGCTCGTTCGTTCATTGGTTATCACCAGGAACAATCCATTGTTGGCGATCCGTTGATCCGGATCGGGATGTAGGATATTCTGAAGATGCCGGCCGATATTAAACCTGTAGGTTGAAGTTTTGGCGTTAAAAGTGCCTCCGTAATAGGCTTCACCCAGCAGAAGGTCGTCGATAAATTCGTTTTTGCCACTGGCCCCGGCATTGAAAACCCTCAGCGATGTTGGCCGTCCGAATGTGCTAACCGTCGGATCATCAGGAATGGTTATAATCAGTTCTGCCTTGTTAATGGTGATCCTGTCATTAATCTTAGCCATAATGGCTTGCGGTATTTCCAATTTCAGATGTGATCGCAAACCGGCCATACTCTGCAGATATATTTCCGGATGGGTGTCGACGGAATCGTTGATCAGGTTCGCGATCGGTGTGCCCGAAAAATTATGATTAAACAGGTTGACCCAGCTGGAATTCGAATTGATAACCACATCATATTTAAGAGAATCGTTAGCAACATTATGATAATACAGGGTAAGTCTTGATTTCCCTCCCGTGAAGTCGAAATAGACTATAGAGCCACCCTGCTCTACCGGTTGAGATTCGAAATACAATCCTTTGAAAAAGGCCAGCCACGCGGTATTATTCGACAAGTTGGCGGTATCGGTATTGAGCAGTTTGTTGCCAAACTCGTCAGATAAACGGATCAGGATGGAATCCTGATCGGGCTTTGGGTAATAGGAAAAATCTCCAACCGTCACTGCGGGATCATAAAAACCCGTCATATTCTGATTGGAATAGTAGGTTGAATCGAAAAAAAGATTCTGCGTCAGTTCAAAGATTCGCATACTCTGAAGTGCTGTTGTGTCCCCGTAATAACCCTGATATTTCAGAAGAAGCATGGCAGAGTCGATCTGCGGGTCTGCACCAAAATCAACATCATTCGACGACAATCGCAGCTGTGCGAGCAGGTTGGCTGTTGACCGCCCGAAAATCGGGTCATTCATGCAACCAAGCAGTGAAGAGGTCCTTTTCTCGGTAGTGACGGAATCCTGCCGGAGAGTACTTGCAGAGATGACTGCAGATGAATCCACGATATAGTGGAACCGGTCGCCCGGAGGGGTCAGGTTCCATCCGATCTCATCACTATTGGTACAGCCGTTAAACGACAAGAATACAAGGCTTCCGGATAACAGTCCTATGCCTGCTTTGCGTAAAAAAGTATTGATCATGTATCTAAATGTAATAAAATCAGACCCCTAGTACATCCTGATAAAAAGTCGAATAAGCCTCCACAAAACTTTCGGGTTCCTGGTACTCCAGAAATGGCTTACCCGATTTTCTCAGAAATGATTCGACTTCCGGGTTAAGCACTTTACTGCCGATCATCACCGCATCTGAATGGGTAATGGCCATCTGGCTGATATGCACAAAATCCGGTACTGTTATAACGTCGACATCGGCCGGTTTGATACCCGGCATCAGAATTTTTTGCTTAAACAACTCATTCAGAGGTTTTTTAAAAGAATCCTGATATAAAGAATAGACCACTTTGGCGTGGCCGAACAAGGGGTCATCATAAAATACCTTTTTTAGGTATAGCGGGATCAATGCAGTAAACCAGCCATGGCAATGAACGAGATCGGGAGTCCAGCGCAATTTCCTGACTGTTTCCAAAACACCCCGGGCAAAAAAGATAGCCCGTTCGTCGTTGTCCGGAAATTCAACTCCATGCTCATCGTTTAAGATTGCCTTCCGCTGAAAATAATCTTCATTGTCAATAAAATACACCTGCATCCTGGCGGCCTGAATGGAGGCCACCTTGATGATGAGGGGATGATCTGTTTCGTTTATAATCAGATTCATACCCGAGAGGCGTATGACTTCGTGCAACTGGTTCCGGCGTTCATTGACCATACCGAAACGTGGCATAAAAGTTCGGATTTCCCGTCCGCGCTCCTGGATGCCCTGCGGCAGAAAACGGCTAATTGTAGCCATCTCATTTTCAGGTAAATAGGGCGTGATTTCCTGGGATATGTAAAGAACCCTGGGCTTTTTCATCCTGTCGGATTTTTCCTTTCTGAACGCAAAGGTAGTAATAATTGAAGTAAAACATAACTTGTTAACAATAGTAATGGGTTATGAACATCAATTATGGCTACTTTCGCAAACCATTTTTATATGAAATGAAGATATTTGAAACTATAAATGCCACCCGGGAGCATGTTCATTCCCTTTCAAATCAACATCTGACAGTCGGTTTTGTTCCGACGATGGGTGCACTCCATGAAGGGCACCTCTCGCTCGTACGCCGGGCCACCCGGGAGAACGACCGGGTTGCCGTCAGCATTTTTGTGAACCCTAACCAGTTCAATAATCCGGCCGACCTCGAAAAATATTCCCGGAATATTGGGGCCGATCTTGAATTGTTGAAACCTTTTTTAGAAGAAGATGATTTTATTTTTGCCCCGTCAGTTGCTGAGATGTATCCCATAGCAGAAACCCAGGTGTATAATTTCGGATCTTTGGCCGAAGTGATGGAGGGCAGGTTTCGTCCGGGCCATTTTAACGGTGTTGGCGTGGTTGTGAACAAGCTTTTCAGGATAGTTGAACCCCTCACTGCCTATTTCGGGGAAAAGGATTTTCAACAGCTTGCGATCATACGGCGGCTCGTCAGTATCGAACAACTTCCCATAATAATTATTCCCTGTCCGATCATGCGGGAACCCGACGGTCTCGCAATGAGTTCGCGTAATGTTCAGTTAATGCCGGACCACCGCCGTGCGGCCCCGCTGATCTTTGAAACTCTCACCAAGGCCGCTGGAAAAGTTATCTCAGCCAGTCCGGAACAACTCAGGCAATTCATTATTTCAACCCTTAATCACACCGGACTTCTCGAGGTTGAATATGTAGAATTTGCCGATGAAGCTACCCTCAACCCGGTTACAAGCTGGGCGGAATCAGAGAATATCCGATGCTTTATCGCCGTGCAGGCCGGTGAAGTGAGGCTGATTGACAATTTGCGGGTTTAAATCGACGACATTTTGCAAAAACGGATTATTTCACAGCCAAATACCTGCAAAAAATAAATTCCATCAGTAAACGCTGATACATTCAATTTTGCCCGCTGGGTTAGGCTACCGATAGACATAACTCTTCCCTGAAAATCTAATACCTGATAATTAACAGGTTGAATACCGGAGGTTTCGATATTTAAAAAATCCACTGCCGGGTTCGGCCAGGCATGGACATTATTCAGCTCCGCCTGAATCTGATTATAACCTGTATTATCAACAAATACTGACGTATCAAAAATTTGTGCGGTATCCTGGTCGGTTATTTGAATATTATCGAACCAGAATCTACCCTTTCCTAATGCTCCGTTCTCTGCCACAATTTCAATCCGATCGATCGCTTTCCAGTCGAACTTTCCCTGGGGATTGTACCAGTTGTTATACCAGGCACCCAATTCCGCCAGCTCACTGAACGGGATGTAAAGATGGTGCCATTTTCGGTCCCACGGAGCCATCTGATCATTGATCGTGATCCCCATCCGCCAGGGATAATCGTATGCATCAGGTGTTTTGGAATCCAGGAACCGGATCTGAAAACTCAGTCCCGGCGTATCGCCCCTGACGATCATATCCAGGGCAAAGTTTTTTTTTACGAGTTCCGAAAAATCCCGGTCGGGCAGATAATCCAGCCCAATGGTGTTGTATTGAAGGGCTCCGGTCCACTTCAAACAAAATTTACCATTATTCGGTCGATCCATGGAGTAATAGTCGATGGTACCATTGTTATAACTCGATTCAAACAACCGGTCGCCGGGCAAATCAGAATAAATCATCGACCCGGTCGAATCCGGAACAGCGGAATAATCGCTTTGATCGGGGATAATTAAGCCCAAAGCTCTTAAAAGCGGAACGTTCAGATCATGCTCAAACAAGCCGTTACTGCCGGCTTTAAACAAACCAAATCCGCCATGGTAATCCCAGGAGGTCCAGGCTATTTGCTTCTCTTCCAGATATTTTCTCACCACTTCATACCAGTAAACACGGTGGTTATTGTAGCTGTTTGGAATGTATACTCCAAATTCGCCGCAAAAAACAGGAACATTTCGCTCTGTTCTGAAACGTACTGCTATATCGATCAATTGCTTAACCTTTTGCACGGTTCCATCATTCGCATAATTGCGGAAAGCATCCCCAACCCAGGTGGCGCTCAGCGAGGCCGGCAATACCGGCATGCTGTCAGCCCGGTACGGGAAAGGCACCCCTGCAAGTAGTGCCATGGAAGGATCGACCCAGGTTGCACCCTGGTGGGTGAACAGGAAGGGATCATAGAAATGAAAGGTATAAAGAAGGTTACTATCTGTATAACGGGGAAGATTCGCCAGATTGTTGTAACTGTTCCAACTGGCAGGTCCAACAACGATCGTGTGCCGGGTGTCGACAGATCGGATTTTATTGATTACGTTGAGCTGTATGGTGTTCCATAACTGATCGGCAATTCCGTGCGGTTCATTGAGAACCTCGTACAGGATGTATTGCGACCGGTCCTTGAAATGCAATGCCATCTGAAGCCATACTTTTTCGAGGATGGAACCGATATTCGGATCGGTATTGGCAGCAGGATCAAACGTATGATTATCCAAAATCAGAAACAGGTTAAGGTCCTCAGCCCAGGTGACTATCTGATCGAGAAAATCAAAAAACAGCGGATCGATCCGGTATTCCGGCTGACCGTTGGTCATGAAATGCAAATTGACTGGAAGCCGGATTACATCGCATCCCAGAGACTTGATGTTCTCGAAGTCCTTCCGGGAATAACGGTTAAATTGAATCTGCCTGACACCATCGGTCTGAAACCATCCCGTCAGGTTCACTCCACGATTGAACGGCGCCTGCTGAGCCACTGTGAAGCATGGCATTACCACGGCTACGATCAGGATAGAAACAAAGAACTTTAACTTTTCCATAGTTATTTTTTCTCCCTCGATGAGCTACCGATCCGGAGGGAGTATTCGCCGGATTCAAGTTTCCAGCCTTTTTCATTTTCATCGTACCAGGAGAGTTCGTTGACACAAATCAGTATCTGTACTTTTTTTTCTTCTCCCGGCTGAAGGTGAACCTTGGCAAAACCCTTTAGCTCTTTTACCGGGCGGTTTTTTACCTGTTCTGGCAGTGACGAATACACCTGGACCACTTCCGAACCTGCACGGGTACCGGTATTTTTAATGGTACAGGCCAGGCTGATGGTGTCGCCTGATGCATAACGGGCCTTATCCGTCTGGCAATCGCTATATTCAAAGAAGTTATAAGATAAACCGAAGCCAAACGGATACATCGGTTCAATCCCCCTGTTATCAAACCAGCGGTAACCGACCCATATATCTTCAAGATAATCTGCCTTTTGCGAATCACCCGGGAATGCATTTAAAGCATGTGCCGGAGAATCTTCCAGTTTTCCGGGTATAGTAAAGGGAAGTTTCCCTGAGGGATTAACCCGGCCCAGGATGATATCAGCCAGCGCATTCCCATGTTCAGAGCCTCCGAACCAGGTCCACAGCAAAGCTGTTGCTTTCTCTTCGATCCCCCTCAGGTCAAAGGGTCCTCCTGCTATCACAACCACTATGGTATTTGGATTGACCCGGATAACCGCGTTTACCAGTTCATCCTGACCGAACGGCAGAAGCATGTCATGGCGGTCAGTCCCTTCCGTATCGAACCTGCGGTTGGTTCCGATGACTACGATGGCAGCATCACAGGAGGCGGCAGTGCGGACGGCTTCCCTGATCAGTTCAGGATCCGGTTCCGGATCATCCTCCCTGCCAAAGACCCGGGTTGAGTCGCGGACCGGCAGGTACTGTTCCCTGTAACCTTGCGCGAACTTCAGACTAACCCGTTTGCCCAGGCGGTTCTGAAAGCCCTGTAAAACGGTCACTTCATAATTTGCCTTTACTCCTGATCCGAAGCCCCCACCTGCGAAGGTTTCGGTTGCATTGTCCCCGATAATGGCCAATGACCGGATTGCGGCCGGTTCCAGAGGAAGGATTCCTGCGCTGTTTTTTAAAAGGACCACAGCTTCCGACGCAACATCATAAACCAGTTGGTGATTTGCGGGAGTGTTGATCTCACCGGCCGTCCTGCCTGCCTTGCCGGTCTTACAGTTCATCAGCACCCGGAGCAGCCGTCTGACTTTTTCATCGATGATTTTTTCGTCGATGACACCATTTTTAACAGCAATCACCAAACGGTCGCTGAAATAATAATCCTTGTAAGGAGCCTCAGTTCCCATTTCTATGTCGAGCCCGGCTAAGGCAGATTCAACAGTACTGTGAACCGCCCCCCAGTCGCTGATCACCGCTCCTCTGAAGCCCCACTCTTTTCTCAATATCTCATTCAAAAAATATTCATTTTCACATAGATAGCTCCCACGGAATTTATTATATGCACCCATGATGGTGTAGCTGCCGCCTTCCATTACTGCGGCCTTAAATCCGGGAAGGTAGATTTCCCTGACAGCTCTTTCGCTGGCTATTACATCGATATTTCCACGGTTGGTTTCCTGGTTGTTCACGGCATAATGCTTGACGCAAGCGGCGACATCCTGTTCCTGTACGCCGTGAATATAGGGTATTACCATTCGTGAGATCAGGAAGGGGTCTTCGGAAAAATATTCATAGTTGCGGCCGCAGAGCGGCGACCGGATGATATTGATGGCAGGAGCGAGGAGGATATCCTTATTCCGTGCACGGGCTTCCATTCCGATGGCAATACCATATTTATAAGCAAGGACGGTATTCCAGGTTGCGGCCAATGCACTGCTGGTCGGGAAAAAGGTTGCCGAATCGGTAGTCCAGCCGATCGGATTCCAGGAATCGCGTGAAATTTCTTCACGGATTCCCAGGGGGCCGTCGGTATATTGAACCTCGGAAATCCCGAACTGCGGAAGCCCGGCGGAGGTGAACTTTCCATTACCGTGCAGAAGGGCAACTTTTTCTTCGAGGGACAGCGCCTTAATGATCCGGGTGATCTCCTTTTCATAGGCCAAGCTCAATGTTTTGGTAACCATAGCATTCTTCCCTTCCGTTGTTTTGCTGCAGTCCGGGGCCAGCATGTATAGACAATATCCGGCTATGCCTGCAATGATCCAACATTTCATTTCTGGTCAGGTTATCAATGTGAACTTCTCCTTTTTCTTTCTCTCATAAACATCCCTGCTGAACATGTAATAACGGGCAGGTGTATGCGCGACCCCCATTTGTTTTTCATTAAGGGAGACCACAAACTCGAGGTTGGCCAGCTTCTTCCTGAAATTGCGTTTATCCAGGGTTTTCCCCAATATGACCTCATACAGGTTCTGAATCTGAGAAGCGGTAAATTTTTCTGGCAGGAGCTCAAATATTACCGGTTTGGACATGATCTTCTCCCGAAGAAACTGCAGAGCCGAGTCCAGTATCCGGGCATGGTCAAATGCCATGTTCGCGATGCGATCAAGTTGGTGCCAGCGGGGGTTTTTCCCGTACCAGTCGGGCATCGTATCATTCCCGTTCTGTTTCAGATAGTATTTCTCGAGCGGGATCAGGGAAAAATAACCAGCCGTGATGACGCGGGTCTGCGGATCCTTTCCAATGGCCGCCAGCCATTGCTGGTCCTTTGGGTTATCGAGCCGGTTGGGATCGCTGAAAACTGCAAATTGCTCCAGATAAATATCGTTGAGCCCCGTCAGTTCGAACAGGATACGCTGGGCAGCTGTATCCAGATCCTCATTGTTGCGGATATGATTACCGGGCAGGGTAAGATCCTTAAAAATAAGATCCTTCCCACCGGCCTTATGAAGATGCCGCTCAAGGAGCAGAACTTTAAGGCTTTTCAGATCGTAACCAAAAATTACACAGTCAACCGAGATATTTTCGTTAAAAGCGGTATTCATCGGGTTCGTGTATTTTTTACACTAGCCATATTCTGGAATCAAAAATATAGATTAAGATACAACCTGCAAAAAAACGTAAATAATTTTTTTTAAGTATTTTCTTGTTTTTAATAAACCTGCTCAATAACTTTGGTACTTATTGGTGTACTTTATACACACTCGATTCACAAATGTGGTACGGGCGGGGAAGGACACTGACACGATCTGTAAAGCTTTTATCTAAACAAACAATAACTTGTTTCAAAAACTATCTTCTATGAAAAGACTTTTGCTGTTTGCAATTGTTGCCGCGCTCGGGCTACAGCTATTTGCCCAGCAGCGTACGGTGACAGGGCGCGTTACGGCGGCTGAGGACGGAAGTCCGATCCCCGGCGTAACGGTCCTGGTAAAAGGAACAACCAGCATGGGGACTACCACGGGTGCGAATGGGGATTTTTCCATTTCCGTACCTCAGACCGGAGCCACCCTGCGGTTTTCTTTCGTCGGGAAAATTCCCCAGGAGATACCGGTGGGTTCCCGGAGGATTCCCTGGCAGGTTTCTGGAAATGCCCTTATCATAATACCCGGGCATGCCTTGAAGGAATAAAAAGATTGTCCAACTTGTAAAAAAAAATCCATGTACCGATTTATCTTCTTTTTGCTGGTGCTGATCTCATCGTTCCAGGTTCAGGCGCAGCAACTCATGAGAAAAGACATAGGCAGCGGCTGGCAATTCTCGCAAACCGGATTGAATGAATGGATGCGGGCAACGGTTCCCGGAACCGTCCAAACGGATCTGTTGGCCAATGAAAAAATCCGTGATCCCTATTTTGGCATCGAAGAGCGATCGGTTCAGTGGATCGATAAGGTCGGCTGGAGTTATAAAACCTCATTCGATACCGATCCTGCCTGGCTGAAATCGGATCATGCCGAACTGGTTTTTGAAGGCCTGGATACCTATGCCACAGTCTGGCTCAACGGGGAAAAAATTCTTGAAGCCGATAATATGTTCTTAGCCTGGAGAGCAGATATCAAAAGTATTCTGCAGCTAAAAAACAACGAGCTTCTTGTCGCATTCCGGTCACCCATATTTGAAGGCCTGAAAAAACAATCGGAATACGGCCTGAGACTGCCGGCTAGCAACGACCAGTCCGAAACCGGGCAGGCCGGCAACAACCAGGTCAGCATCTTCACACGCAAGGCAGGTTATCATTACGGCTGGGACTGGGGTCCGCGGCTGGTACCCAGCGGGATCTGGCGACCTGTTTACATCGAGGCCTGGAATGACATCAGGATTTCCGATGTATTCATATCAACTCTCACACTATCAGGCAAAACCGCACGATTACAGGTTGATATGACAATATTGGCGGACAAGCCTTCACGTTTCAACCTGGTTTTGCAGAGCGGTGATCAGATCTGGCTATCAGTTCCGGTTGAATTGACAAAGGGGAATAACCGGATCAACCGGGAATTTGAAGTAATAAAACCCAAACCCTGGTGGCCCAGGGGATATGGTGAACCATATTTATATCCTGTCACCTGCACAATTGCTAATGAATCAGGCTCAATATCAGACTATTCCTTAAAAACCGGTATCCGTACAGTCAGGCTCGTTCAGGATCCTGATCCCGACGGCAACGGGCGAAGTTTCTATTTTGAAGTCAACGGTACACCGGTTTTTGCCAAGGGGGCCAACTACATTCCAAGCGATGTTTTCCTGCCCCGGATCACTCCGGATGAATACCGGAAGATCGTGGGTTCGGCCGCATTTGCCAATATGAATATGCTCCGTGTCTGGGGCGGAGGAATCTATGAAAACAACCTTTTCTACGACCTGTGCGATGAAGCCGGAATCCTGATCTGGCAGGATTTCATGTTCGCCTGCTCCATGTACCCGGGAAATAAGGAATTCCTGGCCAGCGTTACCGGAGAAGCCAGGCAGAACATTATCCGCCTCCGGAACCATCCTTCCATTGCATTATGGTGCGGCAACAACGAGATTGAAGCTGCCTGGGGACAGTACGAGGAAAACATGGGCTGGGGATGGAAACAGCACTATACCAAATCACAGCGCGACATGATCTGGCAAGCCTATGATACTATATTCCATTCCATCCTGGCGGGTGAGGTCGGAAAATTGGATCCGTTGGTCCCTTACTGGCACTCATCACCGAGTGCCGGGATGGGCAAGCTGGCCACTAATGAAACCCGGTCAGGCGATAATCACTATTGGGGAGTCTGGCATCAGAAGCATCCCTTCTCTGATTATAACCGCTACAT
The DNA here is from genome assembly GCA_007280905.1 of Porphyromonadaceae bacterium. Lineage (GTDB taxonomy): Bacteria > Bacteroidota > Bacteroidia > Bacteroidales > UBA12481 > UBA12481. The sequence continues at coordinate 12,538 of QYQM01000084.1, forward strand.
CAGTCGGTTCATGAGCGAATACGGCTTCCAGTCGTTCCCCGAATTTGATGCGGTAAAACAGTATACTGTACCCGGCGATTGGGATATCGAGTCGCCGGTAATGAGCTCCCATCAGCGGAGCGGGATCGGAAATCTGCGTATCCGCGAATACATGGATGCTGATTACATTATTCCGAAAGAATTCAGTAATTTCCTCTATGTCAGCCAATTGCTTCAGGCCGAAGGGATTAAATCAGCCATTGAGGCCCACCGGAAGAACAAACCCTACTGCATGGGGACGCTTTACTGGCAGCTCAATGATTGCTGGCCGGTGGCAAGCTGGTCGTCCACCGATTATTACCGGAACTACAAAGCACTGCACTATTTTGCCAAAAAGGCTTATGAACCTGTCGTGGTCATTACCTCGGCATCTGGAGATAATGTTGAATTCCGGATCGTCTCCGACAGGCAGGTACGGATGAAAGGAACTCTGAATATCAGGGTTTATTCTCTGGATGGCAAGGTTTTGTCGGATCAGAGCCGGGCAGTAGCGGTAGAATCGTTTGGCAATGTGGTTGCCGCAATACCGCCGATAAAGACTCTCCTGCAGGGCCATCCGGCAAGCGATGTAGTCATTGAAGCTACCCTGCTTGAAAAGGAGTTTCCCGTCCATCGGAGTCTATTCTACCTCGTAAAACCCAAGGATCTTTCTCTTTCAAAAGCAAAAATCAGTTTAAAAGCAGAAGACGGGGGATCGGAATGGATTATCCGGATCAATGCTGATAAATTAGTTAAAAACCTGATGATTACTTATAATGGACGCACCGGGATTTTTTCAGATAATTATTTTGATCTGCTCCCGGGGGAAACAGCAATTATAAGGTTGGCGAAAAGCTGGACGCCAACTAACCCCGAAAGTAATCTGAAAATAAAATCGCTGGTTGATACCTATTGATCGCGAATCTTTAAATTATTACTTCGTTCTCTGTGGCTCTCTGTGGTACTCTGCGAACCTCTGTGTAAAAAAAAGAAATTTCACAGAGAGCCACGGAGATCCAAAGAGAACCACAGAGAAAAAAAGAAAACGGTCCTCAGATTCCCCATTTATGTAGCTTCTTTTAGATAGTTATTTTTTTGGGGCCATATAGTGACCTACTGAAGGACTAGTTTGCAACAAATTGTCCCCTTCGGCCGTTTAAAAATGACCTTAATTATTTTACGTACCTTTGCAGCGGTTTTAAAGGCAAAAAATGTTTATAGAAGTCTGTAAATCAAAGATCCACAAGGTAACCATCTCGGAAGCCAACCTCCAGTATGTCGGGAGTATTACCGTCGATGAAGATCTGATGGATGCTGCCAATCTCATTGAAAATGAAAAAGTTCAGATCGTAAACCTGAACAACGGAGAACGTCTTGAAACATACGTCATCAAAGGAGTACGGGGCTCGGGTAATATTTGCATGAATGGTGCCGCTGCCCGCAAGGCTCAGGTTGGCGATGTAGTTATTATCATCTCGTATGCCATGATGGACTTCGAAGAAGCCAAAACCTTCAAACCGTCACTGGTTTTCCCCGACACCGCAACCAACCGGCTGGTGATTTAAGCGAAAGAAGTGACGAGTGACAACTATAAATTTCCCTCGGAGAATTGTCCTCCCGGCGAAAGCCGGGACCCTGTCCCTGACAACAAACGCTTGCCTGAAACCCTGAAACCATATGGCCACGAAAACCACATTCAGCTGTACCAATTGCGGCGCAAATTCCTCAAAATGGATCGGCAGATGCCCGAGTTGCGGAGAGTGGAATACCTATATCGAAGAGGTGATCGTTAAATCGGCACGGCCTGGAAAGCCAAAATCATTCATTCATTCAACCCCAAAGCGGCTTCCCGACATCGACCGGCTGGCTTTTCAGCGTATTAAAAGCGGTATCGGGGAATTCGACCGGGTAACCGGGGATGGATTGGTTCCGGGATCATTGGTTCTGATCGGCGGAGAACCCGGCATCGGAAAATCGACCCTCGTTTTGCAGATGGCCCTGCGCCTTAAGCATAAAAAGATATTATATGTATCGGGCGAAGAGAGTCTGGAACAGTTGAAACTCAGGGCTGAGCGCATCGGCGATGATCACGACGGATTTTATCTGTTAAGTGAGACCTCTTTAGAAAACCTGTTGAAGCAACTGGATGAATTTCAGCCCGAACTGCTCATTGTTGACTCGATCCAGACGCTTGTTACCGAACGCGTCGACGGATCAGCAGGCACCATCAGCCAGATCCGGGAGTGTGCCACCGATTTGATGAAATTTGCCAAGGAGAGCCAGACGCCGGTCATACTGATCGGACATATCAATAAAGAAGGTCTTCTGGCCGGGCCAAAAGTACTGGAACACATGGTTGATACGGTTCTCCAGTTCGAGGGCGATCTGCACCATCAATACAGGATATTGAGGGCCAGTAAAAACCGGTTTGGCTCAACCGATGAACTCGGGATCTTTGAAATGAATTCCCAGGGTTTGCGCGAAGTGACCAATCCATCGGAGCTTCTGCTGGCTAACAGGGATCTGTCGCTTAGCGGAAACGCCATTTCTGTATCCATGGAAGGACAGCGTTCTCTCCTGCTGGAAACACAGGCACTCGTAAGTTCCTCGGTATATGGCACCCCCCAGCGGTCGACCACAGGCTTCGATCCGCGCCGCCTGAATATGCTGCTGGCTGTTCTGGAAAAACGTGCCGGTTTCCGTCTCGCCACCAAAGATGTTTTTCTGAATATGGCCGGTGGGTTGCGGATTACTGATCCGGCAACTGACCTGGCCGTTATTGCCGCTATTCTTTCCTCAGATAAAAATCAGCCACTGGATCAACAATACTGCTTTACCGGAGAGATTGGCCTTTCAGGCGAAGCACGCCCGGTAAACCGCATCGAAAACCGCCTCGCCGAAGCCAGCCGGCTCGGCTTTAAACGGATTTTTATTCCAGCCTTTAATAAAAAGGGAATCGATCTGAAAAGATTCCAGATCGAAATCGTGCCGATCAGGCATCTGGGTGATTTATTGAAAGAGCTATTTTCCTAAAGCTCGTCGAAATCCGACTTTTTCCGCTTCCCTGGTTTAGCTCCCTGTGGCTGCATTCCGTCGCAATTCAGGGGATCCGACATATAGAGCGGGCGCTCAAAGGGTTCCTGTGAAACGCTCAGCGTACTGTCGGCATAAACTTTTTTCATGAAAAGGGCCCAGATCGGCAAAGCCATGTTCGCTCCCTGTCCGTTGTCATGATTTTGGAAATGGACCATCTTATCCTCTGCACCGGTCCAGGCGGCCCCGATCAGGTTGGGAACCATGCCAACAAACCACCCGTCAGCATAACTATTAGTGGTACCGGTTTTCCCGGCTATCGGGTTGTTAAATAAATATTTATTGCGCAAGCGCCGTGCTGTTCCTTCGGTACTGGTTACACCTTGCATCATGTAGAGCATCTTGTAGGCCGTTTCTTCACTCATGGCAACCTCTTCGTGTGTGCTGAAAGTAGCCAGCAGATTGCCGTTTTTATCCTCGATACGGGTTACCATGATCGGTTCCACCCATATACCTTTGTTGGCAAAAGCCGTGAAAGCTCCTGCAACCTCGTAAACCGGAAGATCGACTGCTCCAACGCAAATCGGGATTACCGGTTCGATGGGTGATTTTATCCCCACCTTTCGGGCGACCTCGATTACTGCCTCAGGGTTGTATTGCTTCATGACCCAGGCAGATATCTGATTAAGGGATTTAGCTATTCCGGTCCTCAGGGTTACCATTTGACCATCGAGCTCTTTGGTGTCGGAAAACTGAGGCTCATACGAATTGCCTTCAACCCCGTTAAAATTACCTACAAAGCTGACTGACACGTTTGGAACTTCATAGCAGGGTGAGAGACCATTTTCCATCGCAACGGTATAAACAAACGGCTTAAATACCGATCCCACCTGCCGCTTGCCCTGCATAATCTGATCGTACTGGAAATACCGGTAATCCGGACCGCCAACGTATGCCTTAACATATCCGGTTTGAGGGGTTATGGCCATAAAGGCCGACCGCAGGTATCGCTTGTAATATTTAATTGAATCCATTGGGGTCATTACGGTATCAATCTCACCTTTCCAGCTGAAAATACTCATCGGCGTAGGTGTATTGAAGAGTTTTCTAATAGCCTCATCGGATAAATTTTGTTCTTTTTTAAGAATCCGGTACCGTTCGCTCCAGCCCCTGGCTGAATTCATTGATGTGGCAATGTTCTCATCTGTTGCACTGTTGGAAAACGGGCTGCGCCGTAATCGCCGCAATTCCTTATCGAAAGTGGGCTGCAAATCTTTTTTCAGGTGCTCCACCACGGCCTCCTCAGCATATTGCTGCATACGGGAATCAAGGGTGGTAAAAATTCTAAGTCCATCGCGATATAAATTATAAGGCGTTCCGTCCTGTTTCAGATGTTTAAGGCAGAATCCCCTGAGCGGATTGGCATCCCAGGCAGCTGCACCTGCTGAGCTTTCAGGGCGTTTTTCGGTGAGTACCCCGCGGAGATATTCCCTGAAGTAGGTAGCCCTGCCAATTTTATGGTCGACCCGGTGGTAATCCAATCCCAGTCCCAGTGCCTTGGCCCTCTCGATCGTAACCGCATCGGCATAACCACGGCCTTTCATTTTGTCGAGTACGGTATTCCGTCGTGGAAGGGTATTCTTCAACCCAAAACGAATAGGGTTATACAGTGAAGGGTTTTTGGCCATTCCCGCGAGCATAGCGGCTTCATGGATTTCCAGCTGACTGGCATCTTTATTAAAATAGACCCATGAGGCGGTCTGAATTCCTTCGGCATTGTTAACGAAACTGAGTTTATTCAGATACAGGGCAAGTATCTCCTCTTTGGTGAAAGTTTTCTCCAATTTCACTGCAATCACCCATTCGCGGAATTTCCGCACGGCAAAACTGATCGGATTGTGATAATCCTCCCGTGGAAACAGGTTTTTAGCCAGCTGCTGGGTTATGGTACTTCCGCCGCCTGTATCCTGCCGTAAAATCAGACTTTTTACCATCACTCTCAGCAATCCTTTGAAATCGATACCTGAATGCCTGTAATATCGCTGATCTTCAATGGATACGATTGCATCAATCATATAGGGATTGATCTTTTCAAAAGGAATAATTTCGCGGTTTTCCTGTGGAGAGAAAAAGGTACCCAATGTAACCCCGTCTTCTGAAATCACCTGCGTAGCTTCTATGATTGGGTTCTCCAAATCATCAAAGGATGGCATGAATCCCAGTAAGCCTTTGGAAATCATGATAAAAAACAGAAAAACAAAAACGATGGCTCCTCCAAAAACCCACCAGAATATTTTGAGATATTTTCTTGTTTGATCAGATTGTTCCATATACACTTAAATTTTTCCGCTGCAAAGTTAATATTAAACCGTGTACCAGCTACCAAGGCAACCTCGGAGCATTGTCATCCCGGCGAAGGCCGGGACCCCGTCGCTAACAACGAATGCCGGCCTTCGTCAACTTTTTCAGCCTCCTTTTTTCCTTTTTACAATAGTAAACGCGTCTATACTTCAGAAAATTATTTAATCTTTGTGCGATTTTTTAAAAGGAACCAATCCAAAATGGCTGAGAATCTTGTAATTGTAGAGTCACCTGCTAAGGCTAAGACTATTGAGAAGTTTCTGGGTAAGGACTTCCTGGTAAAATCCAGCTTTGGGCATATCAGGGATTTAGCTAAAAAAGAGTTCGGAATTAATATCAAAAAGAATTACGAACCCCATTATATTATTTCCGCGGATAAGAAGAAGGTAGTTACTGAATTGAAAAAACTTGCCCAGGAATCGGCAAAGATATGGCTGGCGTCTGACGAGGACCGTGAAGGGGAAGCCATTTCGTGGCACCTGGCAGAAGTTTTAGGCATTCCCGCCGATAAGGCGCAGCGGATTGTTTTTCACGAGATCACCAAGGAGGCGATTCTGAAAGCCATCCGGAACCCAAGGCCGATTGATCAGAATCTGGTTAATGCACAGCAGGCCCGCCGTGTGCTCGACCGCCTGGTTGGATTCGAGCTGAGCCCGGTTTTATGGAAAAAAGTGAAACCATCTTTATCGGCAGGCCGTGTTCAAAGTGTTGCCGTCAGGCTTCTGGTTGAGCGGGAACGTGAAGTTCTTAATTTTAATTCGATACCGGTTTACCGTGTTGTTGCGGTATTTGAAGTGGACGGCCAGGATGGTAAAATCACGGAGCTGAAAGCTGAACTCGACCGTAAATTTTCGACCCGCGAAGAAACTGCCGCATTTCTTGAAAGTTGTAAATCTGCTGATTTTCTGGTAGATGGAGTAGAAACCAAGCCTCTGAAAAAATCTCCGGCACCACCATTTACAACTTCCACTTTGCAGCAGGAAGCCAGTCGGAAATTCGGTTTTTCCGTTTCGCAAACCATGTCACTGGCGCAAAAACTATACGAGGCAGGTAAGATTACCTATATGCGAACCGATTCAGTAAACCTGTCGGATCTTGCCCTCAATACCGCGAAAAAGAAAATCAGTAGCGAATTCGGGGAGAAATACCTGAAAACCAGGCAATATAAAACAAAATCCAAGGGTGCACAGGAGGCTCACGAAGCTATCCGTCCTACCTACATGGAACACCACGAGATCGCTGGACCGGCCAATGAAAAGAAATTATATGAACTGATCTGGAAGCGGACCATTGCATCGCAGATGAGTGAAGCCTTGCTGGAAAAAACGACTGTCAATATCCGGATATCAAACAGGAAGGAGTTGCTGGTCGCAACCGGTGAAGTTCTGCTCTTCGATGGATTTATCCGCGTCTATCGTGAAAGCTCAGATGATGAAAACGGCGAAAACGGATCTGAACTCATTCCGCCGCTGACACAGGGGCAAGCACTGAAAATGGAATCCATCGAAGCCATGCAGCGTTTTCCGCATGCACCGGCCAGATATACCGAAGCTAGTCTGGTTAAAAAACTGGAAGAACTGGGCATCGGTCGGCCATCAACCTATGCACCAACGATTTCCACAATCCAGACCCGTGAATATGTAGTTAAGGAAGACCGGCAGGGAACGATCAGGGATATCGACGGGCTGAAACTGAAAAACGGAAAGATCACCGGTTTTACCAAGAACGAAAAAACCGGCTTTGAAAAGTCGAAACTCTTCCCGACAGATATCGGGATGGTAGTAAATGACTTTCTTACAGAGCACTTCGGCAACATCGTTGATTACAATTTTACCGCCAGTATTGAAGCGGAGTTCGATTCCATTGCCGACGGGAAAATGGTTTGGTATGAGATGATTCACCGGTTCTATAAGCCTTTCCATGAACAAGTTGAGTTAACCGAAAAAACCTCATCACGCAGTTCCGGGGAACGATTGCTCGGCAATCATCCCGAAACAGGCCAGCCGGTTTTGGTGAAAATAGGCCGGTATGGCCCGATGGCCCAGATCGGCGAAGCCAATAACGATATAAAACCGCGATTTGCACGCCTGGCTAATGGTCTGCTGATTGAAACCATCACGCTGGAAGAAGCTATCAAACTCTTTGCCCTGCCCAGATCGGTCGGCGAATTCGAAGATTCGGCAATAACAGTGGGCGTTGGCCGTTTCGGCCCCTATATCAGACATAAAAGTGCATTCTATTCCCTAAAAAAAGGTGTCGATGATCCAATGACCATTGATCAGGATCGTGCCATAAAAATCATTACGGAAAAAAGAACCGCTGACCTGATGCGGGTTATCCGGGAGTTTCCGGAAGAGCCGGAACTGAAAGTATTGAACGGCCGTTTCGGTCCGTATATTTCTTATCAGAAGAAAAATTTTAAAATTCCAAAAAACCAGGATCCTGCCACATTGAGTCTGGATGCCTGCAAAGCCCTGATTGCTAAGAGTTCAAGCGATAAAAAATAATAGGATATGCCATCTTTACAGGAAATCCTGCTCTATTTTGATCCTGTGGGACCAATGGCTTTTCATACCGATGACCGAATACTCAATCCGGTAAAAGAGTCCACCGGGATCTATCGTAATCAAGGAAATCCACCCGATTTAGACGGTGCAAAGATAATACTGGCCGGAATTGGCGACCTCCGGTTGGCCGATGAAATCCGTTCTTATTTATATGGTCTTTCAACGGTGCTGCCTCCAGGGGATATGGTCGATTTAGGCAATCTCCGGGAGGGAAAAACCCCTGCCGATACTCGTATTGGACTCATGGATATGATCACCGAGCTGGGGAAAGTCCATAAAATTATTGTACTGATTGGACGCGATACGCATGATGTGTTAACCTTCGGTAAGGCCTATACCCGGCTCGAAACTCCTTATAATCTTGCCGTTATCGATTCGGTTGTCGATATCATGCCGGAAGACCAGTCGTCCCGGAGTCATTACCTGAATGAACTGATTTCTGATCCGGATGGTTGCCTTTATGATTTCGTTCACCTGGGTTATCAATCTTATCTGAATGATGCCGGGAGTTTCGACCGGATGGGAGAATTATTTTTTGAATCTCACAGGCTGGGTGCTTTACGCGACGATCTGAGGGAATCAGAACCGGTGTTCCGGAATTCCGATCTGCTGGTTTTTTCCATGAACGCTATCCGGCAGACCGAAGCCCCTGGTGTTACCTTCCCCTCAGCCAATGGTTTTACTGCTGAAGAATCCTGCCAACTAACGAGATTTGCGGGCCTGAGCGACAAACTCAGCCTGTTTGCTCTGGCCGGATTTCAGCCCGGGCGCGACCGTGGAGAACAAACATCAGCATTAGCGGCTCAGATGATCTGGCATTTCCTGCAGGGAGTCAACCAACGTAAGTCGGATTATCCCTTCAGCGATATCAGGCTCTATCAGAAGTATTTGATCAACTTACCAAAAACGGGGTTTAATCTTACTTTTTATAAAAGTCCGGCCTCTGGCCGATGGTGGGTGGAGGTTCCTTACCAAGACACCAAACATCCACGATCCCTGTATATAGCCTGTTCTCCAAGAGATTACCAGATTGCCGGTGATGGGGAAATCCCGGACCGTTGGTGGAATCATTACCGCAGGCTATCATGACACCTATTGCATACTGAATGCAAACCCTTTGCGTTATTGATATTGCTGTGTATGTATTTTTTCACTTATCTTTACTGTCTTAAATTTGAGCATGCATAGTTTTCGGATGAAAATTCTCATTTTAGTTTCCCTGGCTGGATTAGCGGGTGTCAATGCTTTTACACAGCAAGATCCTCAATTCAGCCATAATATGTTTAATCATCTGGCTGTTAACCCTGGATTTGCCGGAAGTCAGGGAATGCTCAGTGCCGGTATGATCAACCGACAGCAGTGGATGGGATTCGAAGGAAATCCAAAAACCACGCTTTTCACTGTTCACACACCGGTTAAGCCTTTTGGAATCCCCAGTGGTGTTGGCCTTAGTTTTATGGACGACCGGCTCGGATTTGAAAAAAACATGTCTTTTATCCTGGATTATGCCTACCGGCTCGAATTGGGCAAGGGAAAACTGGGAATCGGGCTGAATATTGGTATGCTTAGCAGGGCCCTGAATGGGAAATGGGTTATCCCCGATAGCGACAACCATATCCCGGCCAGTCAGGATCCTTCTATTCCGGATGAACAGGTTACATCAATGACCTTCGATATGGGTATCGGCGTTTTTTATAATACCGATAAATTATATGCCGGATTTTCCAGCACCCATTTGCTGGAACCCTTGGTGGATTTCGGTTCCGGCGCTATGATGCATATGCAGCGGCACTATTATGCAACAGCCGGTTACCTTTTTAAACTTTCGAACCCGATATTCGAAATTCAACCATCCATATTTGCAAAATCCGATGGAGCTTCGTTCCAGATGGATGTTAATATGTTGTTGTTATACAATAAAAGATTTTGGGGAGGCGTTTCTTACAGGCTTGGAGACGCAGTGGTCGTTATGGTGGGTACTGAACTGCCAAATGGCCTCCGGGTGGGAATATCTTACGATTTTACCACTTCGGCTATCGGTGCCTACAGTAATGGAACCGTTGAATTCATGCTGGGGTATAACCTCGAAGTCGGAACGGATAAGTTCTCCCAACGTTACAAAAGTGTGAGATTTTTATAACTGACTCGGTATAAAATATTATGAAGAAGCTAGTTTTCCTTGGTTTGATCGCAGCCTTTGTCCTGTCTGGATGCAACAGTTCCAGCACTGGTAATGGCGAGCTGATTGGTGTACAAAAGAGGGAAAAATGGTTCGAACCCGATCCATATGGCATGGTGAAAGTACCTATGGGTTCATTTGTGGTTGGGCCGAACGACGAGGATCCCACATTTGCCATGAATTCTCAGTCGAAAACCATTTCCGTGGATGCTTTCTGGATGGATGAAACTGAAATCACCAACAACGAATATCGCCAGTTTGTGCACTGGGTGATCGACTCCCTGACGCGCAAAACCCTCGGTGAACAGTTCCCGGATGAATACCTGATCTCGGAAGATAAGAATAAGAACCCCATCGATCCCCCTTACATCAACTGGGATACCAAGATCGATACCCGTGATGCTGATGTACTTACGGCCCTCGAGCAACTTTATATCCCGCAAAATGAACGTTTTTTCCGCAGGAAAGAGCTCGATACCAGGAAACTGGTCTATTCCTATCAGGATATTAATTATCAGGAAGCAGCCAAAGAAAAGCGCAATTTCAAGCGTTCCATTCAGAATTCCGATAAATCGACCACCTTCTACCAGGATACTGAACTGGCATCTGACCGGTCGAAATTCGTAAAATCTTACTCGATCAATATCTATCCGGATACCCTTTGCTGGATCTCGGATTTTACTTATAGCTACAACGATCCGATGGCCAAAATGTATTTCTGGCACCCGGGATTCGATGATTATCCTTTGGTTGGCGTTACCTGGGAACAGGCACAAGCCTTCTGTGTTTGGAGAACTCAACTATATAATAATTACCTCGTACAGGGGAAAGGCGGTGCCTTTGTCCAGAATTACAGGTTGCCAACCGAGTATGAATGGGAATATGCCGCACGCGGAGGCCGCAACCTCTCCATGTATCCGTGGGGCAGCCCCTATACCCGCAATGCTAAAGGATGCTTCCTCGCTAATTTCAAACCGCTAAGGGGAAATTATGTCGATGACGGCTTCCTGAAACCTTCACCGGTAGGATCCTTTGAACCAAACGATTACAACCTGTACGATATGTCAGGTAATGTCGCCGAATGGACCATTTCAGCATTCGATGAGGCTGCCTATAGTTTTACACATGATATGAATCCGAATTACGAATACAGCGCATTGCCAAACGAATCCCCGGTATTGAAAAGGAAAGTAGTCAGGGGCGGTTCCTGGAAAGACATCGCCTATTATCTGCAAGCCGGTACCCGTTCTTATGAATACCAGGATTCAGCAAAATCCTATATCGGCTTCCGTTGCATTCGGTCAACCATGGGTATTGAAAAATAATAAAACCTCTTTATACGATGAAGATCAGAGAATTTGTTCAGCAAAAGTGGTGGAGAAACTATATGGGTTATCTCTACAGCTGGGGTGCCAGTGTGGTAATGATCGGAGCTCTAATGAAACTGGAGCACTTTCCACTTTCAAGTTATTTCCTTATTGCCGGATTAGGAACTGAAGCAATTATTTTTTTCTTTGCAGCATTTGAACCACTGCCGGAAGCATGGGAATGGGACCGTGTTTACCCGGAACTGGCTGATAAAAAAACCAAAATTGAGAAAAAAGTTGTCCACCCGTCATTTGGAGGCACTCCTACACAACGTTTCGATGAAATGCTTGCCAAGGCCGAAATCTCGCCTGAACTCTTCGCCAAACTTGGAAACGGCATGCAGAAACTGGCCGAATCTTCAAATAAAATGTCGGAAATTTCGCACGCTCACATCGAAACCCAGCAGTTTATGCACAGCATAAAAAAGGCATCGGATAACCTGAACAGCTTTGGTGATGCATATAAGCACTCAACTGAAGAACTTAATCGCTCGTCTTCGACTTTAACTCAATCGTACACTAAAACAGCCGAACTGATCAGCAAGCTGAGTACATCCAGCCATGGTTATACTGAACAGCTTGAAAAAATAAACAAGAACATGGGCGCGCTCAATTCGGTTTACGAATTGCAGCTCAGAAGCGAAGATTCACATCTGAAAACTTCCAAAGCAGTTTATCAAGGCCTTGATGCTATGATCGAAAACCTTCAGGAGTCGGTGCAGAATACCAGACATTATCGTGACGAGGTTGAAAAACTTGGCAAAAAACTTTCGGCACTGAACAAGGTGTATGGTAACATGCTTACCGCAATGAATGTTAAAGAAAACGTTTAATCTGCTGAATAGCTGATATATATATATATATTATGGCACAACCCAGGCTGACCCCCAGGCAACGAATGATCAATATGATGTATTTGGTGCTGACGGCTTTGCTGGCATTGAATGTTTCAAGAGAAACCCTGGATGTTATCGCAAGAGTTAATAGAAGTCTTAACCAGTCTGTTGAAAGCTTTGCATCCAAAAATAATCTGACTTACGCCGCTTTCGATTATGCATACCAACTGAACAAGGTTAAAGTAGGTCCCTACAAAGCAAAAGCCGATTCCGTTAAAGTCCGGTCGCAGAAAATGATCGATAAAATTACCGAGTACAAATGGGCAATCGTTCGCGTAGCTGATGGCAAAAATGCTAACCTCGATAGCATCAAGTCGCAGGACCAGTTGAACATCCCGGCTCAAATCATGTTGGTAGACCAGATTCAGGTTAATGGTCAACGGATGAACCGGGCAAAAGATCTGAGAAATTCCATCGAAGACTATAGTAAATTCCTCCTGACTGAAGTTGGCCAGAGTGATAGCGTTCTGATCGGTTCCATCCGGAAAAGTTTAACGGTTTCTGATCCAACCCCTACTACTTCCAGAGACAACGGACGTACCTGGGAACAGGATAACTTCGAATACCTGCCGCTAATCGGCGTAATCACGCTGATGACCAAAATGCAGTCCGATGTTCGCAATGCCGAATCTGATGTGCTGAACTACCTTTACAGAAACATCGATGCACAATCCTTTAAGTTCAATATGCTTCAGGCTGTTGTGATCCCCACGACATCCAAAATGGTAGTTCAGGGAAATCCCTACGAAGCAAATATAATTCTGGCCGCTTTTGACTCGACTATTAATCCCAAAATCACAGTTGGCGGCCAAACGCTCCCTTACCGCGAAGGCCATGGGGTTTATACCGTAAACACCAGTAAACCAGGCAGTGTTAAATGGAATGGCAGAATCGATTACACGGCTCCCGATGGTACAATCAAAGGCTACACTTTTGATGAGGAATATGAGGTTATTCCCCCGACACTGATCTCTGCACCGACCAAAATGAATGCATTTTATAAAGGGGTCTCCAATCCTCTTATGATCAATGCAGTCGGAGCATCAGCCAAGGATATTCATGTTGAAATGACCAATGCCGAAATTCGTCAGGTCGGCGATTTTCAATACGAAGTTTTTCCTAAGAAAGCAGAAGGCGTAGCGGTACTGACAGTTACAGCGATAATGAATGGCCGTACCCAGACTTACCCGACCCAGTCTTTTCGTTTATTTAAAGTGCCCGATCCAACTCCCAAAGTGGGAGGAAAGAACGGCGGCAGAATCGAGAAAAATGTGCTGCAGGCTCAAACAGGGGTTGTTGCAGATCTGGAAAACTTTCTGTTTGATATGAAATTTAAAGTCAAAGGATTTAAAGTCCTCGTTTTTTCCAGCGGCAACTTTGTTCAGGATGTAGCCTCCACCAGCGAACTTTTTACTGCTGAGCAGAAAAAGCTGATCAGTAGCAGAAAGAAAGACGACCTTGTGATCATCAACAATATCACTGCTTTAGGACCTGACGGAATTCCCCGTCAGCTTAATTCCATCACCTTTACAGTACAATAGAAAACGGCAATATGAAAAAAGTACGTGTTTTAATCTTAGCCCTGCTGGTTTTGGCAGTTACCCTGCCTTTATCGGCCCAGGTAAAAGATACAACCAAAACGACGGATCCGTCGACCTGGTCGGGTTTGGATCTGGTCTATAAAAAGGAACATATCTTTAATAAAAAGCCTATCGAATATCCGCATGTCAGGGAAGCTGACATCATGTGGTCCAAAGTGGTTTGGCGCATGATCGATCTGCGCGAAAAAATGAACCAGCCGCTCTATTATCCAACCAAAGTAGTTGGCGACCGCACGAACCTGATTGACTTGTTGCTGCAATCCATCAAGGACGGCGGACTCCAGGCTTATTCGGCACCACTCGATGATCCCAATGAATTCAAAGAGCCGATAAGTTATGACCAGGTTATGACCAATTTCGATGTTAAAGACAGAATGATCGGTGTGTTGAATGTGGCAACAGGTTTGACTGACTCCACCAAAATTAAAGGAGAGATCAACTTAGATGAGGTTTTGCAGATTATGATAAAAGAAATGTGGTTCTTCGATCGCAAACGTTCAGTTCTCGATGTCAGGATCATAGGAATATGCCCGATCCGTGTATTTTTTGAACCGGAAGATATCAACAAAGAGAATATTCAGAAGAAAAAACTATTCTGGGTAAAATACCCTGAAGCACGTCCTTTCCTGGCTCAGAAAGAAGTATTCAATGCTTTTAATGATTCTGAAATGCGGAGCTTTGACGAGATCTTTTATAAGCGGTTTTTTACCGGATTCATCGTTCAGGAAAGCAACGTCTATAATAACAGGATTGTGGCTGACTATACCCTTGGCGTTGAATCGCTTCAGGAAGCTGAACGGATCGAAAACCTGATTTTCCAGTTCGAACACGATCTGTGGGAGTATTAAGATTTAAATAAATTTTTCGCCTCCCCGCAACTTCACCTCATCCACAATCATCCGGATCTGCTGTTCGTCCTGCTTACGGCAAATCATGAGCACGTCATCGGTATCCACGATAATATAATCATCGAGGCCCTGCACAACCGTCAGTTTTCCTTTGGGTGTATGAATAACATTACGATTTGCCTGAAAGGTGATGGCCTGGCCATTGCCAATACCGTTTCCCGATTCATCATGGATCAGATGGTCATACAGACTTCCCCAGGTACCTAAGTCGGACCAGCCAAAATCTGCACATAAAACAAATACATTATCAGCCTTTTCCATGATTCCATAATCTATGGATATCTTGCCGCAGGCTCCGTAAACCTGCCGGATGAAAGGGGTTTCTTCCGGGGTTCCGTACAAGTTGAGTCCATCATGGAATAATCCCTGAATTTCGGGGAGATATTTTTCAAAAGCCCGTGTGATCGATCCCAGCGACCAGATAAATATTCCTGAATTCCAGAAGAAATCGCCGCTTTCGACGAAAATCCGGGCCAGCTCAATATTCGGTTTTTCAGTAAAGGTTTTTACCGGCCGGAGGCACTTGTTTCCATCGATGTCCTCATGCCCGTTCACCTGGATATAGCCATATCCGGTTTCCGGCCTGTTTGGCATGATTCCGAGGGTTAGCAGTACATCGCGGTTTTTAACAAAGTCGATCCCTTGCAGGATAATCCGGTTAAATTCCTGCTCATCTCCGATCAGATGATCAGATGGAGCTACGATAATGTTTGCATTGGGATTGATCATGGCAATCCGTTGGTTAGCATAGGCTATGCAAGGTGCAGTGTTGCGGCGAAGCGGTTCAAGCAAAACCTGACTGGCTTTGATTTCCGGCAATTGTTCAAGAATCAGCGAACCATATTCTTCATTACTCACAATCAGGATGTTTTCTATCGGACAAATATCTCTGTAGTGGCGAATAGTTTGCTGCAGAAGGGTTTGACCGGTACCCAGAATGTCGAGGAACTGCTTAGGCTTGTTGGTGCGGCTGTAAGGCCAGAACCGGCTGCCGATTCCTCCTGCCATGATAACACAAAAATTATTCTTGTCCATGACTCTAAGATACAATTGTTTCTTTTACTTCTGCCATCGGATGCACAGAATATATCCTCGATGAAACAGGATCACAGCATTGATATCGCTTCCTGAGTTTTCGCCCCTTGATAAAGGTTTTTCCGTTTCGCAACGTGAACTGTGTTCCTTCGGGAAGGTCGGCAACACGAAGAACTCCGATATCTTCCACCGTTTTTCCCAGCAACCGGTTCAACTGTTCTGAGGAGCCTGACCCAATCAGTTTCCGCTTAAAATAGAACTGAACAATTGCAGCAGCAATCTTCCTATCCAGTAAACCGGCTTTCAGAACCTCCACCAGCAAATCCCTGAATTCATTTCTCCATGCAGGACCATGGGGACGAACCCTTCGTCCATATTTTTTCCAATTCCGGAAATGAGCAATCTCGTGCGCCAGAGTAATCAGAAATTCAACCGGATGCAGATCATGATTAACCGTTATATAAGCAGGACGACCATTACGGGGTACCCTGAAATCGCCATGTTTGCTGCGTCGGGTTTTAGACATCACTACGGATACAGGTGATGCAATCAGCCAACTGTTAACCAGCTCCTCTGATCCTTCCAATAAACGCGTTTTCCAAGAATCCATCGGCAATATTAAGTAATTTATTACTATCTTGGTTTAAAATTAGGTTGGTTATGGGGATTCTGATAAGCCTCGGAAGATATATGGTTTTTGTACGGCGCATTTTTTCGAAACCCGAAAAACACGGAATTTATTTCCGCCAGATTTTTCGTGAGATTGATAAATTAGGAGTATCCTCGCTCGGAATCGTTGCCATCATCTCCTTCTTTATCGGGATGGTGGTCATCATCCACATGACTTCCAGTATTGGAAATCCCCTCATTCCAGTCTATTACTTTTCCTACACCACCCGTGATGTGCTGGTACTGGAATTCTCATCAACCGTTCTGTGCCTGATTCTTGCCGGAAAAGTCGGCTCCAATATCTCCTCGGAAATCGGCACCATGCGGGTTACTGAACAAATTGACGCACTGGAAACCATGGGGATCAACTCAGCATCATTCCTGGTTCAGCCAAAAATAATCGGCATGATGATCACCACCCCGGTTCTCGTAATACTGAGTATTTTTATCGGACTCATTGGTGGCTGGATTGTTTCCATTGCCGGCCACCTGATGACCAGTGCCGATTATATCCACGGAATCCGTTTTAAATACGACTCCTTTAAGGTTTTGTATACCCTGATCAAATCAGTGGTATTTGCTTTTCTGATCACTTCGATTTCGGCATATTTTGGATATTACACAAAAGGCGGGGCCCTTGAAGTTGGCCGGTCCAGTACGCTGGCAGTGGTTTACAGCATGATCATGATACTGATATCCAACTATCTGATTACACAAATCATGCTGGGATGATCAGAGTGGACAACATATCGAAATCATTCGACAAGAACGAAGCTCTGCTCGAAGTTTCAGCCGTGTTCGCTGAAGCCAAAACAAACCTGGTCATCGGTCGCAGCGGTTCGGGTAAAACCGTTCTGCTGAAATGCCTGATTGGCTTGCTTGAACCCGATAGCGGAGACATCTGGTATGGAAACGACCGGTTTACCGGACTGGATTCCGATCAGCAAAGGAATTTCAGGCAGCAGATGGGTGTGGTTTTCCAGGGCGGAGCGCTGTTTGATTCGCTTACCGTTGAGCAAAATATCCGGCTACCCATGGATTTCTTCACCGATTGGACCCGTGATCAAAAACTGGAAAGGGTGAATTTCTGTCTCCAGATGGTTCACCTGCCGGACTCAAATAAGCTATTACCGGCCGAACTCAGCGGCGGCATGAAGAAAAGAGTAGCCATTGCACGGGCTATTGCATTGAATCCCAAGTATCTGTTTTGCGATGAGCCCAACTCGGGCCTCGACCCGCAAACGGCCATCGTGATTGATAACCTGATCCATGAAATAACACTCGAATTCAAAATAACCACGGTGATCAATACCCATGATATGAATTCGGTGATGGAAATTGGCGATAACATCCTTTTCCTGTCGGAGGGACATAAGTGCTGGGAAGGCTCGCGCGAAGAAATCCTCACCAGCGATAACAAAGTGCTTAATGATTTCGTTTTTGCATCAGAACTGATGAAAAAATTCAAATGAGTAAAATACGGATATACTCGCTGTTACTGATTCTTCTGGCACTGAGTTCCTGCGGAAACAACCGGTCCGGATCTCAGGCAGGAATCTTATCTGAAAAGAAAATGGTTGAACTGCTTGTGGATACACATCTTACCGATGCCATTCTGTTTGCTGACAACTCCCGGTCGGATGAGAAACGCGATAAAGCTCTGTTCTATTACCCGTCACTTCTTGAAAAACACGGAATCACCAAAACCCAGATGGACTCATCGGTGGCCTGGTATATGAGAAATCCTGCAGCTTACGCGCGGGTCTATGAACAGGTGATGAAGGATCTGGAAAAACTGCAGGCCGCTGACAAAAAGAAAGAAATAACCGAGTAACATTCCGGAATGCGAAAATTCTCAGCCCACAGGATCTACCCGGTCAGCGGCCTGCCCATCTCCTTTGGTATTATTGAGACAGCCGACGACGGAACCATCCTGAACATCCGGAACACAGGCGGGCAGCCGATAGAGGAAGCCGGGCTCGAATTCTATTCGGGTATAATCATTCCCGGACTGGTTAATGCCCATTGCCATCTTGAATTGTCACATCTCGCCGGTTTGATCCCTCAGCGTACCGGTATCACCGGCTTTGTTTCGGCGGTAAGCAAAATTCGTTCATCCGATCCGGAAAAAATCCGGCAGGCAGCAAACAACGCCGATCGAAAAATGTACCGGGATGGAGTATCCGGTGCCGGAGACATCAGTAACACTGGTATCACCTTATCAACCAAGCAGGACAGCCGGCTTCAGTACCATACCTTCGTTGAAGTGTTCGGACTGGATAAAGCAAACGCAGCGATCAGGTTTGAGCAGGCACTCCAATTGGCAAAAGCATTTAACGATGCCGGTCTGCCCCACTCTATCTCTCCCCATGCTCGCTATTCTGTAGGGGTTGACCTTTGGGAACTTATAACCCGGGAAATTACGCTGACCAGGCGCATCAGCATTCATCTAGACGAGAGTCCGAATGAGCGTGAGCTTCTGGAACACCGCACCGGTATTATGGCTGAGAATTTCCGGCAAGCCGGTTTCGATCTGACCAGCATACCCGATGAAGCCTCCGACGTTTTCAAATTACTTGGCAAATATTTGCCCGATTCGGATTGGATCCTGGTGCATAATACAATCACGGATCCCCTGCCAGCACCGGGCAGTCTGAAGTCTGGGGTCTATTGGGTTCTCTGCCCCCGGTCAAACCTATACATCGAAAACCTTTTACCGGATATTGAGGGGTTTGCAGCCAGCGGGCTTACCGTTTGCCTGGGAACCGACAGCCTCGCCTCAAACCTTAACCTTTCGGTGTTGGATGAGATGAAAACGATCATGGAAGTGGTGCCAGGAATTGCCTTTGATACCGTTTTACGGTGGGCCACCTTAAATGGAGCCTGTGCATTAGGGATGGAGAAAAATCTGGGCACCATCGAAAAAGGCAAGAACCCGGGCCTGGTAAATATTCCGGTTTTTGATTGGAACAAGGACCGGCTATCTGCCGAAAGCAAGTCCATCCGCTTGATTTAAGGCTTATTCAAAGCCCTTCGACCGCATATAATCCGGAGCCTCTGAACCAAACACGGTGATATAGTTTAGAAACCATCCCATCATGAATTCAATCAATTCTAAGCAGATATCAGTTTCACCCTGGCTAAATCGCTGCTGAAAACGGGATATCCCGGAGGTAAAACGCTGATGCTCTT
Organism: Porphyromonadaceae bacterium; assembly: GCA_007280905.1. GTDB lineage: Bacteria > Bacteroidota > Bacteroidia > Bacteroidales > UBA12481 > UBA12481. The sequence continues at coordinate 32,364 of QYQM01000084.1, forward strand.
TCTTATAGTCGGAAAACGGAATGGCAGGTGCTTCCCTGATGGCCATCTCCTTTTTCGCAAAATAGTCCTCAATATAAAAAGCCAGCCTATGAACGACCAACGGCAACCGTGTAGCGCAGTTTTTTGAGTTGCAGATATCAATCAATTCATTGACAATATCCAGATAGTTTCTCCGGTGATTATCCAGATAATTTAAACCCGAAGAATACTCCTTTTCCCACCTGATCTTTTCCATTGTTAAGGTTATTAAAGTAAACAGGAAATGTCTGGAAAAGGTAATCCCTGGTTAACCTCCTCAAAATGATAAATATCACCATATCGTGGCAAATCCACTATCTTTATTCCCCCAATGGATACTGCTTATTATGGCTACTTTTTTGTTTGACGATATCATTTTCGGTCCTGTAAAAAGCAGGCGACTTGGTGCTTCGCTGGGCATCAACCTCCTTCCCACAACCGGAAAATTCTGCAATTTCAATTGCATTTACTGCGAGTGCGGGTGGAGTTCCGGATCAGATCTAAGAACCCGGCTGCCCTCGCGTGAAGAGTTACGTATTCGCCTTGAAGAAAAGCTCTTACAAATTCAAGGCCTTAGAACCAAACTCAACCGGATCACATTTGCCGGGAACGGAGAGCCTACCCTTCATCCCGATTTTCCGGGTATCATAGCAGATACCATCGGGATACGCGACCGGATTGTCCCCGGTGTTAAAATTGCGGTTCTGTCAAATGCGTCTAATCTGGATAACCCGGAAATATTTGATTCGCTCGGAAGGATCGAAATGAACATTCTGAAACTGGATTCAGCGAATGAACAGACAGTAAAACTGATGAACCAACCGCCCTTAGGTTATCGTGTCGACCGGGTGATTGAAGGAATGATGCGGTACAAAGGCCGTTTCGTCCTCCAAACCCTCTTTGTGAAAGGTGAGTTCGGCGGAATTCACGTGGATAATTCCGGAGAAAAAGAGGTTAAGGGTTGGTTAGAAGTGGTTAAGAAAGTGAGGCCGGAAATGGTAATGATTTATACGATCGCCAGGGATACACCGATACAAACCCTTCAGAAAATAAAGCCGGAAATCCTGGATAATATCGCCGGTGAGGTCCGTCAGCTCAATATCCCTACGCAGGTTTCGTACTAATTCATAAGCATGACCGCAACCCGGAAAACTATACTCGTCAGTCCTCTAGAATGGGGGCTCGGTCATACCGTCAGGCTGGTACCTTTCATCCGTAAAGCTCTCGGCCATGGTCATCAGGTTATCCTCGCCTCCGATGGTGTTTCCCTTGATTTTTTGAGATATCATTTTCCGGATCTTTTATGGATACGGATGCCCTTTTATACGATTCAATATCCGGAAAACGGGAGATTTTTCAGAAAACTGATCCCGCAGATTCCCGGCATTTTACGGGCCATCCGGAAAAATCATAAACAGGTTGACGAAATCGTTGCGAAATACAATATTTCCGAAATAATTTGCGACCATAAGTATGGGTTATATCACAAGAATGTGCATAGTATATTTATTACCAACCAGTTGTGGTTAAAAGCACCGAAAGGCTGGTGCTTTGGCGAAGGGTTCATGTACCGGCTTCACCGGATGGCCCTCAGAAAATTTTCTGAGATCTGGATAGCCGATTATTCAGGAAAACCAAACCTGTCGGGACTGCTGACCCACCCACCGCACATTCCTAAGAATGCGAAATATATCGGGCCTGTTTCACGGTTTCAGGACGTTGTTCCTGAACGTCCTGAGTATTCAAAACCATTTGAGGTTCTGGCACTCGTTTCGGGACCTGAGCCTCAACGCACCCTGTTCGAGAACCTGCTGAAAGAACGGTTTATGAGCAATGAAATTCCTTCGGTGATATTCCGTGGCTTACCGCCATCGTCTCCGGATGAAAACCCAGCCATCACCCAGGAGGGGACAGTTTTGCTGATTAATCATGCCCGCGACGAACATCTTGTCTGGTATATTCTGCAGGCCCTTGAGATTATTTGCCGCCCTGGTAACTCAACTTTATCAGATCTGGCCTATCTCGGTAAAACTGCGTTGCTTGTGCCAACACCCGGCCAAACCGAACAGGAATACGTAGCGAGGCACCTGGAAAAGCAGGGGCTGTTTCGCGTTTGCAGCCAGAAGTCTTTGAATGATGAGATTCGAGCTAAGGCTCAGGGCTCAAGAAGGCTCAAGGCGCAAGTAAGTGAAAAGGTTTAAAAGCAAGAAAGGACACTAAGAATTTTCGGGACTTAAGTATTACACAAAGCTCCTTGAGCCTTGAGCCTTGAGCCTTCTGCCTTACTTGAGCCTTGAGCCTTGAGCCTTCTGCCTTACTTGAGCCTTGAGCCTTTATATGAGCTTAAAGTCCATCTGCCTCTTGGCCAGATTAGTGCGGGCAATTTCAATGGTCACTTTCTGTCCAATTACAAAGCGCCTCCGGGTATGTGCGCCAACCAGGCAGTAATTCTTTTCATCGTATTCGTAAAAATCATCATCCATATCGCGCATCGGGACCATTCCTTCACAATGATTTTCGGTTAATTCCACAAAAAAGCCCCATTCACTGATTCCTGAGATGATGCCTTCCAATTTTTGACCCACTTTATCCTGAAGAAATTCAACCTGCTTGTATTTTACACTCGCCCGTTCAGCATTGACTGCCCGGTCTTCCATCATGCTCGATTGAATGCACATGCCCTCAACCTTTTGCTGATTTTCGGAGGGTTCATTATGCAGATACATATCGAGCAAACGATGAACCATCAAATCAGGATAGCGCCTGATCGGGGAAGTAAAATGGGTGTAATGCTCGAATGACAGCCCATAGTGACCGATATTCTGAGTGGAATATTTAGCCTTGGCCATCGTTCTGATAGCCAGGCTTTCAATAATATACTGTTCGTTTTTACCCTGGATATCAGCTAGGAGCTGGTTCATGGAATCGGCGATCGCCTTATGGCTTGCCGTTTTGATGGAATAGCCGAATTGGTGAATAAAATTCGAGAAATTATGCAGTTTCTCTGCATTTGGCCGGTCATGGATGCGATACACAAAGGTTTTTGCACGTTGTCCCTGCTTAACTTTACCGATTCTTTCTGCCACTTTTTTATTAGCCAGCAACATGAACTCCTCGATCAGCCAGTTAGAGTCCTTAGCCTCTTGAAAATAGACTCCTGTTGGTTTCCCTTTGTCGTCGATATAAAACTTCACCTCCACACGCTCAAAGGAGAATGATCCCCGCTTAAACCGGTTCACACGCAAGATCGAAGCCAGTTTGTGGAACTGTAAAATTTCGGTTGAAAGATCTCCTTCGCCTGTTTCAATAATCTGTTGTGCTTCCTCATAAGAAAAGCGGCGGTCGGAATGAATAACTGTTCTGCCAAACCATTGATTCACAACCTCTGCCTGTTCGTCCATCTCAAAGACTGCTGAAAAACAGAGCCGGTCCTGATGAGGTTTGAGTGAGCAAAGGTCATTGGACAGGTGTTCCGGCAGCATCGGCACTACCCTGTCGACCAGGTAGACTGATGTACCGCGGGCAAATGCTTCTTTATCGATTTCTGAAAATGGTTTCACATAATGGCTAACGTCGGCAATATGCACCCCGATTTCCCAGTTTCCGCTGGCCAGTTTGTTCAGCGAAAGGGCATCATCAAAGTCCTTGGCATCACCGGGATCGATGGTAAATGTGGTTATCTCCCTGAAATCCCTTCTCGATTTTATATCCTGATCGGTGATCTCTCCCTGTACCAGTTCTGCCTGGCGGAGGACATTTTCGGGGAATTTGTACGGGAGTTCAAATTCAGCCAGAATGGCATGTGTTTCTGTTTCATGAAGACCTGCAGCGCCCAATACATCAACCACTTCACCGAAAGGATTTTTAGCACTCGGCGGCCAATCGGTAATACGGGCAACCACTTTCTGCCCCTCTTCGGCACCCTTCAGATTGCGCGGATGAATGAATATATCGTAAGGCATGTCGCGGTTATCAGGGATCAGGAAATAATAGCCGGATGACCGTTCAATCGTTCCGACAAAAGTGCGTTCCCTCTGTTCGAGGATCTCCACAATCTCACCCATCAGGCGCTGGCCTTCCCTGCGGGCATACAGATATACCTTTACCTTGTCGCCGTTCAACGCCCGGTTCACATTGCGGTTATTTATATAGACATCCTCCTTGACCTCATCGGTAATTATATATGCTGCACCCGAACGGGTCATCTGTACCGTACCGATTATGTGTCCGCCATGAACTTTCAGTTTGAACTTACCACGCTCAACCTCAATCAATTGACCACTACGGAGCAGCTCTTCCAAAACATCTGAAATCAATTTCCGCTGATCCGAATCAGTTAACCCCAGCTTTGCACTGATCTGTTTGTAATTCAATACCTGTGCTGTATTCTGATTGAATAGTCCGAGAATCTTACTCCGGAGGATTTTTTTAGTGGCTGATTTGGGATTCTCTTTTTGGGTTCTTCTTACCATTATATTTAATTTGTGGTAAAATTAACCAAATTCAAAGGGATTCTTTTGATTTACATTAAATTTGGATTAATTAACCATCTCACCGTGAGTTCACGATGCCTGTTTTTCTTATTCCTGACCTTTGGTCTGACTGTTTCAAAGCCCCTGCTGATCCATGCCCAGGATTTGAATTATACTCATTATACCGTTGAATCCGGACTCTTGCTCCCTTCCAACGAGGTATACGGGATCCTGTTTGATAAAAATAAGGTATTGTGGGCGACTACTGACCGGGGCGTCTGGCGATATGACGGATATTCACCCAGGCAATTTACCGTTGCCGATGGGCTAAAAGAAAATGCCAATTTTCGGATTTTCTCGGATACTTTAGGCCGGATATGGGTTTCATCCATAAATAATTACCTGTATCAAATCGCCGGAGATTCTGTTCAGATGCATCCAATGAGCGAGAGCATTCATAAAATGGGTAGTTCCAGCGGATTTATCCAGCAAATCACAGAAAACACCGATAGCTCTATTTATCTGAGTTTTAACCGCCCTGGCTTAATCCGTTTCAAGTACGGGGAACTGCCCTACAAGATTAATTCGCATAGAATAAATCATGAGAATGCATCAGTGGGTATTCACTATAAACCGGATGAATATTACTGGGATATGATCAAAATACCAGATACAAACCAGCATCTGAAGACCACGGTTACTGCTCAAAAGGACTGGATCTACCTGACATGCGGACTGTTGGATCCCAAAAACAACTACCGTAAGGACCTCTCTCCGATTGGCGAAAATGAATTCCTTTTCAGTTACTCTAATAAGGTTTTCCATATCAAAGACGGCAAATTAAAAGGGGAACATGCCTTTTCCAACGATATTATAGCTCTATATACCGATAAAAAAGGCAACTTCTGGATCGGTCTTGAAAAAGAGGGGGTCCTGCGGTACCTGAAACGTGATCTGAAATCTGTACCACAGCGATATCTGCAAGGGGAATCCGTTTCAGGAATTGCCGAGGATCATGAAGGAAATTATTGGTTCGCTACCACCACCAATGGTGTTTTTCAGGCCAATACCCTGGACATCTCTGTCTTTCAGAATGTGACCACAAATGTAAAAGACAATATTATCACTGCCATGACCTCAGATGGAGAAAATGTCTATCTGGGTACTCAAACCGGCCTTCTTTTAAAAGGAACAGAACTCCTGAATCAAAATTACTTTTTCCACCCGATTAACATTCCAGATGTCGATGGTCCGATCAGAAAATTGTTTTTTACTCCTGAAAAACATTTGATTGTATATAATAATCATCTTATGGAAATTGACACCCTTGGTCAGTTCCGGGGAATAAGAAAAATAGAAGCCTATCCCTATGATTATATCAGACAACAAAATGGAGAATGGCTGGCCAGTTTCACCAGTGAAATAGATGTCATTAAGAATAATCGAATAATCAGAAGGTGGGATAAGGAGACCATTAAAAAACAATACCCCACTGATAGCAGCCTGGTACCTGGATTAAACAGGGTTCGAACCCTGTTTTTGGATTCAGGCGGCAGACTATGGACGGGATCACAGAAATCGGGCCTTTTCACGTATCAGGATTCGATAATCTTTCATTGGGAGAAAAAAGACAGTTTGTTTGGGAAAAGGATTCATGATATAGTTCAGGCGGGAGAAAATATTTGGGTCAGTATAGCCGATTATGGCCTTGCGGTTATACGCCCCGATTCGTCATTCTTCCGAATTACGCAGAAAGATGGCCTATCCAGCGATATTATCGATGTGATGTTCGCCGAAAATGATTCGGTTGTATGGGCCGGGACCAACAATGGTTTAAACCGGATTACGCTGAAACACGGTTCCAAAAAGCCCGATAGTATCGCTTATTATACGATGCGAGAAGGGTTGCCATCCAATCGTATTTTTCAGATCATCAAGCATAAAAACAATATCTGGATTAGTACCACCCACGGTGCAATCCGTCTCAATCCTGAATTTACGAAACCGCTGGATATTCCCCCGAAGCTGGTACCTGGCCCATTGCTGGTAAATGGCAAGTCAAGGGAACTTACTGACTCAATAGTGTTGGGCCGGTACGATAAAAATCTGGTTTTCAAGTATAAAGCCATTACCTATCGAAAACCCAGTACGCTGAGGTATCGATACAGACTGATCGGTATTGACAATGAGTATATTATCACGAATAACCTGGAGTCACAATACCCCGACCTGACCTACGGAAATTACACATTTTGCATAAATGCCTCATACAACGACACTTTCGATCCGGCAACGGAAAAAAAATTCAGCATCCAAATCCAGAGAAACTGGTATGAGACACACCTCGCCCGGGTTCTTTCTGGGTTATTATTGTTAGGGTTGATTTTCATCGTATTCAGGCTGATTCTTAAAGAGACTAAAAAGCGGGAACTGGAAAAACGCCAGCTTCTGCACGCTGAAAAACGTTCGCTGCTGTCACAAATGAATCCTCATTTTATATTTAATTCATTGAATTCCATTCAACATTTTATCATTCAAAATGATCAATTTCAGGCTAATAATTACCTGACGAATTTTTCGGGGCTAATCCGCAGAATCCTTGAGAATTCGAAAAAAAATCTGATTCCGCTGAATGAAGAGATTTCCACCTTAACGCTGTATCTGAGCATGGAAAAACTGAGGTTTGAAAATGAGTTCGAATATCAGATCATCAAAGATAACCGTATTGATTATTGCGAAACGATGATTCCTCCGATGCTTCTCCAGCCGTTTGTGGAAAATGCCATCTGGCACGGGTTGATGCCCTTGAAAACTAAAGGATCGTTGATCATTTCCTTCACATTCAATGATGATTTTTTCCAATGTCGCATCGAGGATAATGGAATCGGACGGGAAAAGGCATCAAAGATAAAAGGGAAAAAGGAACCCCATGTGTCCACGGGCATTCAGAACGTTCAGGAACGAATTGAACTGTTAAATAAAATGAATAAAAAGAAAATTCATCTTACGATAACCGATCTCCGGCGAGCTAATGGAACTCCTTCGGGCACCCTTGTTGAAATAGTGTTACCCATTGACATTAAACTTTAATCGACCAATCATGGAAGGCAAAATCAGAACCATAATCTTGGAAGATGAGCATAAAAGCATGCTCACATTGCAAACCTTGCTGGAACGTTATTGCCCTGAAATAAAGGTGATTGGTACCGGCAATTGCGTAGAAGCGGGCATCCGGGTATTGGAAGAATTAAAACCCGAATTGGTTTTCCTGGATATCGCCATGCCAGACGGCGATGCATTCGATCTGCTGAACCGGATCGGAAAGGTGGAATTTGAGATCATTTTCATTACTGCCTATAATGATTTCGCGCTTAAAGCATTCGAGTTTTCAGCATTGCACTATTTACTCAAACCGATCAATTACTTGGAGCTTCAGGATGCAGTGCAGCGATATCTGAAAATCCGGCCCGTAAGCCATATACAATCCAGGCTCGATATTCTGAACAGTTCTTTGAAAAACCATTTCGACAAAATCAGCCTGCCTTCAAATGATGGCATTATCATTGTGGAAATTCAGGATATCGTTCGCTTTGAAGCTGCCGGCAATTATTCAACTGCTTTTCTTTCAAAAGGCGAAAGCATTATTGTTACCAAAACGCTCAACCAGTTTGAAGAGACACTCATGGGGCTGCACTTTATCCGGATCCACAATACCCACCTGATTAATTTACGGTATGTGAAAAAATACCAGCGCGGACAGGGGGGGGTGGTCACCATGAACGACGGTACCCAAATAGCGGTATCCCGAACCCGCAAACATGAGTTTATCGAAGGACTGAGAAACCTCAGTCTGACCATGGGGCATTCCATCTAGACGATAAACCCAGCAACTTATACAGTCAACCCAGCAGTATACACAATCCTGATTTTTTTCTGGATCCGGAAATTTATTTTTGAATTCACTAATACGAATAATGTTAAAGTCAACCAAATATAGCATTAACAAAAAAGGGGAGACTTACTCCCCCTTCATCCTTTCAGTTTTACCCATTAGGGTCCGCCCGGATTCCTGACACCGCACTTTGCCGACTTCCAAATTAGCCAGGTTTCCCTTCCCTTCCCCCTGGCTAATTTTTTTTTACTTTTACCGGAGTAAAATTACCCCTGATTTATGGTTGAGTTTATTGTATACAACACGCTTACCCGCAGGAAGGAGATATTTGAACCTCTCCATCCGCCGTTTGTCGGACTTTATGTGTGCGGCCCCACGGTTTACAGTGATGCACATTTGGGCCATGCCCGGCCGGCCATCACCTTCGACCTGCTTTTCCGGTATCTCCGCTATATCGGATATAAGGTCAGGTATGTACGCAACATAACGGATGTCGGTCATCTTGAAAACGATGCCGATGCCGGGAGGGATAAGGTTGCAACCCAGGCATTGCTCGAACAAATTGAACCGATGGAGGTGGTTCAACGGTACTCCGATAATTACCACCACAATATGGATCAGCTGAACGTACTGAAACCCAGCATCGAACCGCGTGCATCGGGACATATTCCGGAGCAGCTGGATATGGTGGCCAAAATCCTCGACAAGGGATTCGCATACATCAGCAACGGATCGGTCTATTTCGATGTCGAAAAATATAACCTGAACAATCATTACGGAAAACTCTCGGGCCGCATTGTCGAAGACCTTCTGGCCAGCACCAGGGATCTCGACGGGCAAGAGGAAAAGAAAAATATGTATGATTTTGCTCTTTGGAAAAAGGCTCTTCCGGAACATATCATGCGATGGAATTCTCCCTGGAGCATTGGCTTCCCGGGGTGGCATATCGAGTGTTCAGCCATGAGCACCAAATACCTGGGAGATGTGTTTGATATTCATGGAGGCGGAATGGATCTTATGTTCCCGCATCATGAATGTGAAATCGCTCAGTCGAAGATTGCTAACGGCAATGATTCGGTCCGGTACTGGATGCATAATAACATGATCACCATCAACGGCCAGAAAATGGGGAAATCGCTGGGAAACGGGATATTGCTCGACCAGCTGTTCTCGGGGAACCATCCTTTGCTCGAGAAACCATATGACCCCATGACCATCCGTTTTTTTATTCTCCAGGCTCATTACCGGTCGACACTCGATTTCTCCAACGAAGCCTTGCAGGCCTCAGAAAAAGGCCTGGCCAGGCTGATGAAATCTGTGGCGATGCTCCCGGGATTGCCGGTGTCGGATGAAACCACCATAAATCTCGCGGAATGGAAGGCGAATTGCTATAATGCCCTTAATGATGATTTGAATACTCCGATCCTGATTGCCCATCTGTTTGATATGGTCAGGCTCATCAACCTGATGTCTGAAGGCAGAGAAAAGATCACCACGGCAGACCTGGAAACCCTGGTTCAGCAATTCCGCCAGTTCACCTTAGATATTCTGGGCCTTCGCGAAGATCCTGAATCGGGACCGGACTCTCAGATGCTACCCAAGTTGATGGAACTGATCCTCGACCTCCGCCAGGAAGCCAAAAAAAACAAGGATTTTGCACTCTCCGACCGCATCCGCGACGAACTTGGGAAACTCGGTATTGTGGTGAAGGACAGGAAGGACGGCGCGGACTGGGAAACCTTAAAATAGAATGCGCTAATGGGCTAATGTGCCAGTGTGCAATTAATAATTGCCACTATCTTTAGCTAGTGATTTGATTGTGAGTTAGTTAAATGGGCTTTAGCCCAATTTTTCAGAAATTGAAGAGTGGAAGAAAGGTTAGGGGTTATTTGTAGGGGCGGACCCTTGCGGCCGCCCTGCCAGGACTTACGCTGGTGCTATTGTCATCCGGGCGAAGGCCGGGACCCCGTCACGCTAAACGAAAGTTTCCAGGCGGGGAACTCTACCCTGACCGCGGTACTCCTTTGAGCCTTGAGCCTTGAGCCTTTTTCTCTATATTTGTCCCCTGATTTAACGGTAAAACGATGATACATCTGGCTCATTCCAAGGTTAAAACACTTCTTGCCACACCTCCGGCAGGGCAGGAGGTTACAGTAAAAGGCTGGGTCCGAACCAAACGCGGGAACAAAAAGGTTGCATTTATTGCATTGAACGATGGTTCAATAATTCATACGATCCAGGTAGTAGCCAATCCCGATAATTTTGGTGAAGAATTAATGAAATCCATTACCACCGGAGCTTGTTTAAAGGTAACCGGCAAACTGGTTGAAAGCCTCGGAAGCGGCCAACCGGTTGAAATCCTGGCCACTGAAATAGAATTGTACGGAACCGCTGATCCCAATACCTATCCGTTGCAGAAAAAAGGCCATACCATGGAGTTTCTTCGTGATATCGCCCATCTGCGCCCGCGCACCAATACCTTTAGTGCGGTGCTGCGTGTCCGGCATGCGATGGCTTTTGCGGTTCATAAGTATTTTAACGACCTGGGCTTCTGCTATCTTCATACCCCGATCATTACCGGTTCTGATGCGGAAGGTGCCGGCGAAATGTTCCGGGTTACCACTCTCGACATCAAAAATCCTCCGCGCACTCCGGAAGGACACATAGATTTCAATCAGGATTTTTTTGCCCGTGAAACCAATCTGACGGTTTCAGGTCAGCTGGAAGGAGAACTTGGCGCCATGGCGTTGAGCGACATCTATACATTTGGCCCCACTTTCCGCGCTGAGAACTCCAATACACCCCGGCATCTGGCGGAATTTTGGATGATCGAACCGGAAATGGCCTTCTATGAGATCAAGGAAAACATGGACCTGGCCGAGGATTTCGTGAAATATCTTGTCCGGTATGCCCTCGAAAATTGTGCCGATGATCTGGCATTCTTCAATCAGATGTATGACGGTGAACTGATCGATCGATTGAAGATGGTGGTTGAGAATGACTTTATCAGGATGACCTATACCGATGCAGTTGAAATCATTGTGAATTCAGGTCAGCAATGGGAGTTTCCGGTATCCTGGGGAAGCGACCTCCAAGCCGAACATGAGCGATATTTGGTTGAAAAGCACTTTAAAAAACCGGTTATCCTCACCAACTATCCTAAAAAGATCAAGGCATTTTATATGTACCAGAACGAGGATAACCTTACCGTAAGGGGAATGGATGTGCTTTTCCCAAAAATCGGCGAAATAATCGGCGGATCGCAGCGCGAGCACCGGCTCGAAAAACTGGAAGAGCGCATGCGCGAACAAAATCTGTCGGAAAAAGATATGTGGTGGTACCTCGATACCCGGCGCTTCGGCACAGCTCCGCACAGCGGTTTCGGACTTGGTTTCGAACGCCTGATCCTGTTTATCACCGGAATGGGGAATATCAGGGATGTAATCCCTTTCCCCCGTACTCCCCGCAATGCTGAATTCTAAAAATTGCGTAACTTTCAGCAACAATAGCTCAACGTCACCAGACTGATCTGAATCTTATCCGATTCTGGTCTTAATTTGATTCTGTCTTAATTTAACATTATGCTCAAGCAACGTCTCCAGCAAAAACTACTGCAAAAGCTCTCACCGCAGCAAATCCAGCTGATAAAACTGCTGGAGGTGCCTACCATGCAGCTTGAACAGCGTATTAAGAAGGAACTTGAAGAAAATCCGATTTTAGAGGAGGGCCGTGAGACGAATCCTGAAACTGATGATACGCGCCTCGATGAAGATGAACCGGAAAAGGAAAAAGATGAGATCTCTCTGGAAGAATTCAAGGATGAATACGACATCCCCGCCTACCGGCTAAATCCCAGAAACCGGTCGCACGAAGATGAAAAGGTGGTTGAAATCCCCTTCTCTGCCGGCATCTCCTTCCGCGAAAACCTTACCAACCAGCTCGGTATGCGCATCATGGACGAGCATAAACAGGCACTTGGGCACTATATACTGGGAAATATTGACGATGACGGTTATCTCCGTCGCGACCTCGGAAGTATTGTCGACGATCTGGCCTTTTCCCTGAATATCTCTACCACTTTTGAGGAACTCAAGGAAATTCTGCTGATGATCCAGGAATTCGACCCGCCGGGCGTGGGAGCCCGGAACCTCCAGGAATGTCTTATCCTCCAGCTCGACCGGCACACGCGTGAAGGCAGATGCAATGAGGATACAAAAAATGCCCGCATTATCCTGACAGACTTTTTTGAAGAATTCACGCGAAAACACTACGATAAAATCCAGAACCGGATGAATCTCACTGATCAGCACCTGAAATCATCCATTAATGAGATCATCCGTCTGAATCCAAAACCGGGCGGCGATTACGGTGATTCAACCATGCAGTCGTATCACCAGATTGTACCCGATTTTGTTCTCGAAGATAACGACGGGATTCTCGAGCTCAGCCTGAATTCAAAAAACGCTCCCGACCTGCGCATCAACTCGTTGTATGCAAACATGCTTAAAACCTATAACCAGGAGCGGAAAACCCGGCTCCAGAACCGGAATCAGAAAGAAGCCGCCACATTTGTGAGACAAAAAGTGGAGTCGGCCAAGTGGTTCATGGAGGCCATCCGCCAGCGCCAGCATACCCTGATCCTGACCATGAACGCCATCATGGAATTTCAGAAAGAATATTTCAAAAGCGGTGGGGATGAGATGCGCCTGAGGCCTATGATCCTTAAAGATATCAGCGAACGGACCAGTTTGGATATTTCAACCATCTCAAGGGTAGCCAATTCCAAGTATATTCAAACCGATTGGGGCATCTTCCCGCTCAAGTATTTCTTCTCTGAAGGCCTTCAAACGAATTCAGGCGAGGAGGTATCGACACGGGAAATCAAGAAAATCCTTGAGGAATGCCTTGAGAATGAAGATAAGCGGAAACCCGTTACCGACGATAAACTGGCATTGATCCTGAAGCAAAAAGGATACATGATTGCGAGAAGAACAGTTGCCAAATACCGCGAACAACTCAACATCCCCGTTGCGCGCCTCAGAAAGGAACTATAGTGAGGCCTGCCAGAATAATATCCGTTCTGTTTCACCCGGTCATCATGCCGCTGGTTGGAGTTTTCATCCTGCTGACTTATGGCGGCTGGCTGAATCTGCTGCCTTCAGAAGGTAAAAAATATATTTACCTGATTGTCCTGCTCACCACACTTGTCCTGCCGTTGGCTATCATGCCCATCCTCCTTAGAACAAAAGTCATAAACAGCTACCTGCTCACCGATAAAAACGAGCGCCGTATCCCTTTACTGATGATCGCCTTACTGTACCTGATCGGAGCCTTTGTACTGCAGAAAGTGGATGCTCCGGTCATTCTCTCACTTTTCCTCAATGGTTCATCAATGGTCATTCTGGCCGTGGCGATATTTAACTGGAGATGGAAAATAAGTATCCACATGGCCGGTATCGGCGGGATAACCGGAATGGTTCTGGCCATCTCGATGCGGTGGATGCTGAATGAACAACTGATAATCGCGATTCTGTTTCTGGTGGCAGGCCTTACCGGTTATGCCCGTTTGAAGGATGATGATCATACCCCGGCTCAGGTTTATGTGGGCTACCTGGTTGGTTTGTTCATTAATTTCCTGCTGATCAGACTGATATAAATCCAGATTCAGGAAATAAAGGTGTATCCAACCCCTTTTATCGTCCGGATATGTTCATCGCCGATTTTCTCCCTCAATTTGCGGATATGAACATCAATGGTGCGGTCGCCGACAATCACATCATCCCCCCAAACCGACCGGTAAATTTCTTCACGGGTGTAAACTTTTCCAGGCCGGCCTGCGAGAAGGTTCAGGAGTTCAAATTCCTTGCGGGGCAGATGAAGTTCCTCGCCCGAATGGATCACCAGATACCGGTCCTGGTCGATTTCAAGGTCCCCAACCCGTATAATCTTAAGTGAATCAGCGTTCTCACCGACGGGCCGCACTCTTTTCAGTAATGCTTTTATCCGGCTGATCAGGACTTTTGGCTTGATCGGTTTGGCGATATAATCGTCGGCACCGGCATCAAATCCGGCCACCTGGGAATAATCCTCCGCCCTGGCTGTCAGAAAGGCAATCATTACCTCATTCAGTTCCGGTATGGCACGAAGTTGTTCGCATGTTTCCATGCCGTCCATTCCGGGCATCATCACATCCAAAAGAATGAGATGAGGTAAAAACTTCCGGGCTATCCGCACAGCCTCAACACCATTTTTCGCCACTTCAACCGTGAACCCTTCTGACCGCAGACTATAGCCCAGAAATTCCAGAATATCAGGCTCATCATCAACCAGCAGTATACGGGCTTCCTGGGGATTCATATAGAGGATTCAAAAGTCATTTCCCACATAAACAAATCATTAAATTCCGGATGATCGGATAATTCCACATACCGGATGCGGCCGGCCAGTTCGCGGGTATAATCCCGGAATTCGCCCGAATGAAGCCACAAACGGGCACCCAATCCTGATGTATTTCCTGCTCTGATCTGCCGTTTTTCCAATCCCCCTGGGATCAACCCGATTCTCCCGGCCGACCAGTCGTGCAGTGCATAGCCGAATCCTCCCGCTATAAAAACCTGTCTGACTTCTTCTGCAACGATACCTGCTTCCAGCATCAATACCTTGATTCCGGCAGCAATGGCTCCTTTGGCGAGTTGAACTTCGCGGATATCCTGGGGAGTAAGAAAGAGGCGAACGGCAGATATCAATTCTTCATTTTCTGCCAGATATCCCATGTCATCAATCTTCCCGGCATCCAGCAAACGTGCGACCGCATCAACCAGGCCCGAGCCGCAGAGGCCGATGGCCGGTTTCCCGCCTATGGTTTCATATCCGTCAGGGCCGATGGCACATACTGCACCTTCGATCCCGGCCATTCCGCAGGAGATGCGGGCTCCTTCGAATGCAGGGCCTGCAGCCGTTGCGCAAGCCAGAATTTCGCTTCCATTCCACAATACCATCTCACCATTAGTACCAATATCAAGAAACAGGCTCCATCCCGTTGGTGGATTCAGTGAAACAGTAGCTAACCCGGCCACAATATCTGCCCCGATATAAGAAGAAACCGAAGGAACCATTTCGATTCCGGTCGCAGAAAAATCGCTGAAACCGATTTCAGCTCCGGAAAGGTTTTGTTCTTCTAAAAAAACAGGAGTAAACGGATATACCGCCAGACTCTCCGGATTGACTCCTTTAAAGAGATGCAACATGGTAGGATTGCCGGTCACAACCATCCGTCCGGCCAAACCGGGAACAAATCCATTTTGTGCACACAATCCGGCAGCGGCCTGTTCAATGGCCGATACAATTTCTTTGTTAAGACGTATGGTTCCTTCCCGATTTTCCCTGCAAAACTGGATCCGGCTGACTACATCGGCACCATAAGCATGCTGCGGATTAGGAAAACTCCTGATCCCGATATTCCGGTGACTGCGCAGGTCGTCGAGAAAAACAACCACGGTGGTCGTGCCCAGATCTACTGCCAGTCCCAGAAAGCGCGGATCCTCTGATGAAAAAACATCACGGGCTGGTTCCGGATCCGGCCAGAAACTCTCGGTTAATATTTGCATCACTGAGGGTTCCGGAACATTTACCACAACATCATGATCAGGGTAAAATCCGCACGCACGTAACACCCCCAGACCCTCCACATCGACCTTACACTTACCGCATATTCCTTTGCCGCCGCAAGGCGATGGAATAAACGAACCCTTTTCCCGGATGGCCTCGAGCAGGGACTCGCCGGGGGTGCATGTTATGCTAATTTTCGTAGACATGGCGCTAAGGTAGGGAAAAAAGGCTCAAGGCTCAAGGCTCAAGGCTCAAGAGAAGGCTCAAGGCGCAAGGCTCAAGGCGCAAGGCTCAAGGCGCAAGGCGCAAGTAAGGAAAAAGGAGAAAGGAGAAAAAAAGTTTGGTTAATTTTTCCATAGGGGTTGAGTTTTAACA
>QYQM01000083.1 GCA_007280905.1 Porphyromonadaceae bacterium
CAGCTCGTCCTTAAGCCGACCCTCCAGTTCTTTTTCTGCCAGTAGCAGCTTAAGTTGTTCATTTTCCTTTTCCAGGCGTTTGATCTCTTTAAGGTGCTCCGGTGTCATTCCATGTCGGAAGCCCGCTTCACCCATCGTTTCGAACTTTTTCTTCCACGAATAGTAGGTCGTGGGATAGAGCCCGTGCTTGTCCAACGTAGCCTGAACTCCCTGCAAAGAGGCCTCATCGATGATTTGAAGCTTCTGTTCCTTTGTAAATTTTCGTTTTTGCATTGACATAATTACACATTTTTATTAGTAATCATGTCCGAAGTGCTAGGGGGCCATTACACTTGCAGCTTCGCATACCGCGATAAAGCATACCCCGGAGGAAAAACATTTCTTCCGCTTCGAGCTGGAAGAAATGCTTACCGGGATGCGGTCCGGAGTAAACTACCCCGCCATCATCCTGGAAGGATACGACTTCAACTTTGTGGATGGCGATTCCGATAACGTCCATAAAAAAATCAATTGTGGTTTTATGGTTATTGGAAAAGTTTCTGACAAAGGGGATTATGATGCAATCCATACCCTATGGGATGAGTTGGAGGAAATCGGAGATGAAATCATCATCCGCATCCTTTCCGATAAAAGGCAAAAGAAAACCGACTGCCTGGCTTACTTCCAATGATATAAATCCGGGAGCCTGGGAAAGTGCCTGATACCATCCAAACCAATGAATTCAATAAGAATGTGATTCAGTGGAATTTGACCGCTAAGCCAAAACAAAACGGGCAGTCTTCCGGCTGAGCTGCTGAATGAGTATCCGGCGACCGGCAGTCATCCGTTCAATTGCCTCATCAGTATACCTTCTGATGGTCACCAACTCGAGGTCACTATTGTAAAGAATCCGAAAGCGAGGCAACATGGCCTGTATCAAACTGTTGACACGATCCATATCCGCGGTTACACAGATGGAAAAGCTGATTGCCCCGTGCTGCATCAGGTTTACCTTGATCCTGTATTTCGATAATTGCGCGAAGATCTCGGATATCATGTCCTCCACGATAAATGAGAAGTCCCTGGGTTGGAATGAAATCAAGAGCTGGTTCTTTTTACTGATGAACACCGGACCGGTGGGAGGAATGATTTTGAGGTCATAAATACGGGTGCCGGTACCTTCAGGGTGCCAGAAATCCCTTACCCATAAAGGAATCGCCTTATTCTGAAGAGGTTTGATTGTTTTGGGGTGGATAACCTTGGCACCGAAATAAGCCAACTCAATCGCCTCGAGATAATTCATCTCATCCAGTTTCACGGTATCGGCAAATTCAGCAGGATCCGCATTCAATATACCCGGGACATCCTTCCATATCCAGGCCTCCCGGGCATCCAGGCAGTAAGCAAAAATCGCTGCTGTAAAATCTGAGCCCTCGCGGCCAAGAGTTACCGACTCACCATGTGCAGTGCTTCCGATAAATCCCTGAGTCAGTATCAGGTAACCATCATGTGCATCAAAGGAATCCTCTTCGGCAAGGTCCCTCTCACGCTGGATTAAATCCCGCGTTTCATCCCATTTGATTCCGGCATCACGGAAAATTTCATCGGTTTTAACCACCTGTCTGGCATCCAGATAGCGATGTTCCAATCCGTTTTCCTCAAAAAATGTGCGCAATAAGGCTGTCGAAAGCAGCTCTCCGTAACAGACAATATGATCGTAAGCCTTATCGAAGGAGGCGCCGGGCTCCTCCATGAGTATCCCCTGGATTTCCGAAAACATCGGCTTCATATAGCGCGACCACGATCCATCCGGGTCGGAGAAAAGACGGCAAGCCAAATCAAAATGATAACCGCGGATCAATTGCATGCCGGGTTCAGTATTCTCATGATTAAACCACGCCCTTGCCACACTTTCAAAGGCATTCGTCATCTTGTTCAGAGCAGATACAACCACCACGGCCGGTAATGGACCCGTTTGCAGAATGTTCAGCATCTGCCTGACTGCTTCAGGAGTTTTAAGGATACCCCCGCCAAATTTATGTACGATCATTTTCCAACTTAAAGTTGCCAACTTAAAGAAAAGTTGGCAACTTTAAAAAAAACTATCCATGAAAAGGTATTCCATCATCACCCTCAATGAATTCATCATTCAACGGCAGACTGATTTCCCTTATGCCAAGGGCGAACTGTCGCGCCTGCTCAGCCATTTTGGAATCGCGGCAAAAATCGTGAACAAGAAGATCAATAAAGCCGGGCTGGTTGATATTCTCGGAACATCCGGGAATATGAATGTTCAGGGTGAGGATCAGAAAAAGCTCGATGTATTTGCTGATGAAACATTTATCTCAGCTTTGCAAGCCAGCGGCGAGGTATGCGGTATCGTGACGGAGGAGAATCAGGAGATCATAACCTTTGAGGATGATTTATCCCGTGATGGCAAGTATATTTTCCTGATGGATCCTCTCGATGGATCATCAAATATTGATGTAAACGTATCGGTTGGAACCATTTTTTCTGTTTACCGCAGGATTTCCCCGCGGGGCCACTACGCGCGGCCAGATGACTTTCTGCAGGAAGGTACACGCATGGTAGCTGCAGGCTATATCATTTATGGCTCTTCAACCATGCTCGTATATACTACCGGAAAAGGGGTCAACGGATTTACCCTGGATCCTTCGATCGGTGAGTTCTGTTTGTCGCACCCGGATATCCGGACTCCTGAATTCGGATCCATCTATTCAGTTAACGAAGGCCATTACATCAATTTCCCCGATGGGATTAAGAAGTACATTAAGTATTGCCAGGAGATGGATCCCGAAACCCAAAGACCTTATACATCCAGATATATCGGCTCACTAGTGGCTGATTTCCATCGGAATCTGTTAAAAGGAGGGATATTCATTTATCCCTCAACGGCAAGTTCACCGAACGGCAAGCTCAGACTGGCCTATGAATGCAATCCGATCGCTTTTATTGCTGAGCAGGCCGGCGGCAAAGCCTCTGATGGCTACACCCGCATTCTCGACCTGAAACCCGATTCGCTCCATCAGCGCAGTCCGTTTTACGTGGGCAGCAGGAGTATGGTGGAGAGGCTCGAAGAAATGATACAGACGTGAGGACGTGAAGAACGAAAAGAATGTGAAGATTCTGCTAGCGTGACGGGGTCCCCGCCTTCGCGGGGATGACAAGTGCTTCGGCGAGATTAACTATAGGATCACCACCCGGCCGCTGCGCATTTTTGTATCTGATTGAACGGTGTAGAAGCATATCCCTGAGGGAAGGCCGGTGGCAGGGATGATTTCGATGCATGGGCCGTTTGTGCGGATATCCTTCAATAGTTTACCGGTGGAATCAAATAGTTTAATCCGGATGGGTCCGGTGCCGGGATATTCAAACCGGATATCTGATTCCGGCGATACCGGGTTTGGATAGACGTGTACAAAGGATTCTCCGGGGTCCCTGACATCGCCAATACCGCTGGTGGTTCTTTTTAATAGCGGAATATTTATATTATCGCTGGCCAGGAAGAGTGAGCCATTGATACTTACGGTGCACGAAGAGGTATATCGGAAGGAGCCTGTGGGGCCCGGAGTGACCGAAGTGGCACCGCATAAGGTTTCCCAGGTATTGGTGGTTTCGCCGATCCGCCTCAGGAACAGGTTTGCATGGGCAGGAGAGGCGATAATGGTATCAGAGGGTTCGCCGGTAAAGGGAGCGAACCGCATTTCGGATACCGGGGTAAAATGATCGCTTCCATAAGCATTTAACAACCAGTAACATCCGATATTAGGATTGGCATTAGGCATTATAACCGGAAGGTTTTGGAGCCGGGTAACCACCATCTCGCCGGGATATAGAGCTCCTCCGGCCGGGAAAGTCAGCAATAAGCCGGTACCCGTGAAATCGAAATTCCCAGAACTGATAACCGGTAACCGACAACTGGCTCCCGTTCCTACCGGTGCCGATGATTCCACCTTTTGCGGCGCGCCCATCAGGCTACCCATGCCGCTGCCCATCCGGTTGAACAGATTTCCACCGGGTTCGTTGAACTGATAATAGGCGATAAAGTCGGGATCAGGTTTCAGGTTTTCTTTGGTCAGATGAGCATGTTCCCGGATTTCCTCCTGGGTCAGCGCCCGTTTCCAGATGCAAACCTCATCGATCATCCCCTTGAAATTACGATCGGTCCAACCCATATAGCTCCCGATATCCATGGTTGCGATATCAGTCTTTTGCAGAGTGGATGTGTGTTTCGAAGGGATCCCGTTAACATACAGCGTCATGGATGACGCATTAGCCACCAGGGCAACATGCGACCAGCGACCGGAAGGAACATTCAGCTTACTGTCCCACCCCCAGTATCCTCCCGGCCAGTGATAGCCCAGCGTGTTGTTGCCTCCGCGGAAATTTATCCCGGCGCCGGTTCCGTTATTCATAACGATGCCGGTATAATCCGGCTGGATGCCATCTGGCTTAACCCAGGCGGTAATCGTGAGGATATTGGTGTTGAGGGCAAGGTCTTCCGTAACGGCAAATTCACCGCTGAGTTTGCATTCCAGCGCTTGTCCGGCGAACGCATCAGGACCCGCAGGATCGATAATGGTCACCATGGAAGGAACGGTTTTAGAGCTGGTCCGGTTTTCGGAATCCGTGACGGTAAGTGTCACATCAAAACTGCCCTTGGCACCGAAAACCACTTTCGGGTTGCGCACTGTAGTTGAGCTTACATAAAGGGGTGCCGGACTGAATGACCATAACCATTGTGCCCCATCATTCCGTACTATGGAGTAACTCTCAAATTGAACCGTATCGTTGCTATTATATATTATATCCGACTGGGTCATCGGCTGGGCCAATGGCCTGAAGGGTTCTGCCAAATCTGTTTCCCAGATGCCCCGGCCACCGGTGGCCATGCGGATTTTGCCGGCCGCATAGAAAGGCTTCATCTCCATAACACGAGTCCACACGGGAAGATCGGTCATAAATTCAACCCAGGCAGAAGTGGCGGGATCATAATAATAGGCTCCGGTAGCAGTGGCCAGATAGACGACTCCGTCTGTACCGCCCTGGAACTGGATATCCAGTGTCTTTTCATCGTCCAGCAGACTGGAATTCTTTGGTTCCCAGGTAGTACCGCCATCGATTGTTCGAAAGACCTTCCGGCCATTATAACCATTCAGGCTGATCACCCATAATTCATTTTCGTTTTCCGGGTTCAGGGTAATCTCCATCCTCCACCGGTCGTTTGTCGGGACCGCTGTTGTAGAGGTCCAGGTTTTTCCGCCATCGATGGTTTTCCGGATGCTGCAGGGATCCCAGTAACCGCCCTTGGGTTGATACACACAATAGATTACTTTTGGGTTACTGCGGGAAACTTCGATCTCGAGCACCTTGCCGGTTCCGAAGCTGAACAAGGCTTCGAAATATCCGCCTCCATTAGTCGATTTCCAGATCTTGCCGCCTTCGCCAAGGTATAAATGGCCGGCATAGCGGGGATCCCATTCAATCTCACTCGAATAAGATTCAGTATAGTTTTCGAGTGGATATTTCCCAAGTTTCTGAAAATAGATGACCGGGTCATCGATCACTTTGGGAAGGAGCGCCGAACTGATATCCGAAAAATAGGTTTTGCGGTTCTCCATGGGATTCACATAGCCCGTTGATGCTTCGGCACCACCCAGGCGTATGGTATTACCGGTTCCGTAGGTCTGGTAATACCCGCTATTTCCATTGTGATAACGTCCACCCACTAAGACGTCTTCATTCCAGCCCTGTCCAAAACCCCAGTAATCGGAGCCGGCCAGACCGTAATTCCGGGCTTCATGCGTGCGAAGTTCATCGGTTGAATAACTGATTCCTCCATCGGTACAAAGAAAAATCTCATTTCCCCTGACATGAAGGTCTTGAATATCAGGATGCACCCAACCGATATCCTGCTGTGCATTATAGGAACCGATGCGGGTCCAGGAGGCGCCGCCGTTGCTGCTTTTCAAAAAATTAATGGTACCCAGCCAGAGTCTGGCAGGATCACTTTGCGATACCCCTAATGAAAAATCATAGAATCCCTGGTGAAAACCTGTTCCATCAGGATTAATGGAAGCGGGATTTGGATGCCCGGCTGTATAAGGGCCGCCATCCGGCAGATCAGGATTCACCCAGTTCTCGCCGCCATCGGTGCTTTTATAGAGTCCGATCCAGCCATTGTCGCCGGCCTTGCTTTCGCCGATCAGTGCTACATAAACGAGTTCTGGGGATGCCGGGGTTATACCAATTTTGGCTCCAATATCGGTTGCGCTGGCAAGGGTGGTTGGAACATACCATCCGTTTTCGCGGATGGTGAATGTGGCCCCGGCATCGTTCGACTTCCAGAATTCACATTTTTTTGCTGTGGGATTGTCCTTCGCAAGGTAAACAACCGTGGTATTCAGCGGATGAAATTTAATATCCCAGCATTTTTGAGAAAAGATTTTTGTCCAAACAGCACCGCTGTCGATCGAACGATAGAGGCCATTGTTGGCCGCGCAGAAAACAATATCCGGGTTGGTTGGATGAATCAGCATCTGAAATGCCTCATCCCCGATCAGAAAAACCTCACTCCAGGTTTCTCCTCCATTGCTGGTTTTGTAAATCCTATTGTTGGCGGCAAAGAAAACGACGTCAGGATTGAGTGCTGAAATTTTTACATCGCTGATGGTGGAAACCGGAACGGAAGCCGTAACCAATCTCCAGTTCAGCCCCTTGTTGTCCGATTTAAACAACCCGCCGGACTCAGTGCCGGCAAAAAGGATATCGGGCCTTGAATCCGATTGGTCGAAACAATACACGTTGGCTTGCCACGATACTTCAAGGTCGGGCAGATCCCCGTTGGCGAAAGTGGTAAAAGGGCCGATTTGCCGCCAGGTGCCGGCAGATCCGGATTTGAGTTTCGATCGTTGTTCCAGTTTTTTCAGAAAAACCTCCTCCTCACCGGCATCAGGTAATATAATATAGCCATCTGAATTGATAAACCGGTCGACCTGTCGCCGCCAGTGCTTATAGTTCTGTGTATGGATAGTTTTCTCCATCGGATGGTTTTCGAAATATTTTTCGTACTCAAAATCCACCTGTTTGATATTCGGATTCGGGCTATACATCAGCCGGGCCCATTCGGGGGTCGATTCATCGACAGCCGGGATTGTCTTGAAGAAGGTTTCACGGTTTTGGGTAAAAGCTGCCAGACTGGTTATCAGTATGATTATCAAGCTATTTATAAAACTCTTCATTCGTAAATAATTTTTATATTCTTATCAAATTTGATAACTATTCAGCAGTAAAAGAAAGTGTACAAAAAACCACGGAGACACAGAGAACATTGAGAAACACAGAGATTCACAGGTCAAAAGTAGGATTTTTACGGTATCTTTATCCCGTCATAAACCATATCCCGATGGCACTACTTCCTCTTAAACCCTTTAAACCTTTCACGTTCTCCCTTCCCTTGTGCCTTGCGCCTTGTGCCATGCGCCTTCTGTTTTTTGCCCTGAGCCTTGTGCCTTGTGCCTTTATTTTTGTGCCTTGTGGGTTAATGGGACAATCGCGTCCCAAGGTAGGATTGGTACTGAGCGGCGGAGGAGCAGCCGGACTGGCGCATATTGGTGTGATCAAGGTATTGGAGGAAGTTGGCATTCCGATCGATTATGTGGCTGGAACAAGCATGGGTTCCATCGTCGGAGGGATGTTTGCCATGGGTTATACCGCTGCGGAGATGGAGAAAATAGTTAAGGACATGGACTGGGAATCCATGTTGGCCGATGAGGTTCCCCGGAACGACCTGACTTTTGAATATAAGGAGCAACTCGAGAAATATTTTTATGATTTCCCGATCAACAGGGGAAAACTACAACTGCCGACCGGCCTGGTTGCTGGCACGAATATTACTAATATGCTGGCCGGTCTCGCCTGGCCGGCTTATAAAATCAAGCTTTTCAGCCAGTTGCCGAGGCCATTCCTGTGCATTGGCGCTGATGTGGTTACCGGACAGGAGGTGGTACTAACCAGCGGCAACCTGCACGATGCTTTGCGCGCCAGTATGGCTATACCAACTGTATTCACACCCGTTGAGGTAAATGGTATTTTGCTCATAGATGGTGGATTCATTAATAATTTCCCTGCCGATCACCTCAAAAAAATGGGAGCCGACATCATTATCGGGATAGATGTTCAAAGAGAGCTTTACAAAAAAACCGAACTCCGATCAGTCATCACAATCCTTAAACAAATCAGCTCGTTAACCCGGGAAGACATCAATTCCCGCAACAGGCTTCTATGTGATGTTCTTATCCGTCCACATACTCCCGGAGCGAGTACATTAACCTTTGGACTGGCCGATTCGATCATCCGGACCGGGGAGAGATATGCCCGGGCACAATGGATTACACTCAAGAAACTGGCTGACAAACTGAATACCGATTCAAACAGCCATGACGCCCGGGTGATTCCCTTACCCAAGGTGGACTCTGTATTTGTCAGGGAAATGGCCTTTACCGGATTAAAAAAGGTTAATCCGGATTTCGTTCAATCAAAGATGAATCTCCCTTTTCCGGCCTGGCTCAAGGCAGACGAAATTTTCCGCGCCATGCAGAGGGCTTATGGAACGAATGAATTTACCAAAATCACCTACCAGCTTGATCCCGTTACTGATGGGGTCCGTCTTACCGTAAGGGCTGAAGAGAAAGAACAAAACCTGATACATGTTGGCCTCCATTTCGACAATTTGTTCAATGCATCTTTGCTTGCCCGGGCTGATTTCCGTAACCTTCTGAAACCGGGAGATCAACTGGGCGTTGACCTTAATCTGGGCGAAAATCCGAATCTCAATGCATCTTACTTTTTTCTGTTCCGAAAAAGGCAGCAGTACGGTTTGATTGGTGAATTTAGCCGGCTTAGGGCCTATGAATACCAAGATAACCGGAAGATCAGCAGTGAAATATACCGCGACGGGATGCTGGATTTCGTTATGCGAACCACCTATCGCAACCAGTTCGCAGTAACATTGGGTATGCAGGGTGAAATCGCCTGGATTACCCCGAATATCGGCAACTGGCAAATACAGTCCGTCAACTCGAAAATGGTTAATTTTTATATTCAGTTTAAGAAGGATAATTTCAATAAAATACCCTATCCTACCAAGGGTGAGAAGGCGGAGCTGATGATAAAGGAAGTCAACCATATCACGGAGAATGATGGCCACATTCCTGCCTTGATTTTTGATTTCAGATACCGGCGGGCATTCGAGCTCTCTCCAAAACTGAGCCTGCAGCCGTCGGTGATTGCAACTTTTGCCTTTGGTGATTCGATCCCCTATCCCTACCGCTCTTATATTGGCGGACTTGGCTATTATAACAAGAACTTTATTCCGTTTGCCGGAATGGACTACATGGAACGCGCATCGAACCATGCCCATATCCTGAGGACAGATATTCAATACCGTATACGCACCAATCATTATCTTACCTTGAAAATCAACGTCGGCAAATCGTTCAATTCATTCAGCCAATTCCGCGATGCCACAGCAAATCTGGCCGGCATAGGATTAACCTACGGATATTCAAGTCCGATAGGTCCGGTTGAAATTACGCTGATGGGCTCAAACACAAGTAAAAGGCCAATTCTGTTTGTTAATCTGGGATATTGGATCAGATGATCTATCGGAAATAAAAAAATTGTACTTTTAACAAACAAATAATCACATCATTTAAAACAATTACTATGAAGAAATTTACACTTTCGATTGCTGCACTTGCATTGTGCTGGATCACTTACGGACAGGTTGCCAACCAGGGGATCCCGGTTCCGTTTAAAGATGATCCGGCTCAAACAAACCAACTCAACACTTCATTAAAGGGAAGTGGTGATGTATTTTGGTCAACCACTTTTAACTGGGGTGATCCAATTACCAAAGTTTGGGCCCCGCCCACAGGATGGGTTATTACCGACCTAACCGATCTGGGTAACTTTTGGATGTGGAGATCTCCCTATGATACCCTCGGCGGGTGTTGCACATGGTCAGGCCCTTCCAAAAATTTCAAGACTCCTTTGGATGGCTATATTGTAGTTCCAGCCGACGAATATAACCGGCGCGATGGTATTGGTACCTCCAATCCAATGAATACCTTCATTATTACACCGCCAATCGATTGCTCATCAAAAACTTCAGTAACCGTTAAATTCAAACAACTTTTCCGTCTCTGCTGCGGTACTACAATAATGCAGATGCTCGTTACCAATGACGGTGGTGTTCACTGGGCCGCTTATGATTGCGAGTTTGGTGTGGGTAATAACCGGGTAGCTGACGCCCGCTATCAGAATGTCGAATTTAATATTACTGATGTTGCTGCAGGTATGGCCAATGTTCAGATTAAATTTTCCATATCAGGCAACACTCACTACTACTGGATGATTGATGACCTGGAACTTGCAGAAGCCTTTAACAATGACCTGATTCTTGCTGATTACTGGTCAGATTTCAATGGCGGTTTTGATACCGGCATCGGCCACATTAACTACTGGCCGCTTTCCCAGATGGGAATGGCTTCCACTGTCGCCGGAAATATCGGTGACTACACGTTTAAAGGTGCTTTCCTGAACAACGGTAATGCCGATCAGGAAAATACCAAACTTCAGATGACAGTTCTCCGGAACGGCACACAGGCTTTCCAGGATGTTTCGAATGGATCAACCATCTGGTCGCTGGAACGGGATACAGCAACTGTAAATTCAGTTTTCCTGGCCAACGATTATGGTGACTATCAATTTAATTTCACTGCTATTTCCGACAACAACGAAGAGGTTCCCGTGAACAACTCAACCAAGCAGGGCTTTACAGTTACCGACACCCTCTTCCATCGTGCCGACTTTACTGCAGAAGCAGGAAGCAACACAGGCGGCTGGGTTGGCGGCGCTAATGCCGGCGACATGGTTGGTGTATTTTATGATGTTTACCAGCCTTGCGAAATCAACTCTATAACCGCTTATATCTCCGGAGTGACCATTGCTCAAACCCCAACTTTCCAATATGTTCTTCAGAAAGATATGGGCGTTGACGGGTTTGTCGAATTGATCCTCAGTGATGTTATAGATGCCACACTGGAGCAGCGCGGCACCTATGTAACCCTGGATATGCAAAAAGACGGCGAAACCGAATTCCTGGAGCCAGGCACCTATATTGCATGCGTGCGGTTCTGGGGTGTAGCAGAAGGCGATGCCGATGGCACAAACGGTATGTCGATCGGTTGGGATATGGACAACTCCGCTGATAACTATACTTATATGTATCAGGCAGTTGGAGGCAACTGGTACAATTCCGGCAAAGTGAACATGATCGGTATTAATATCAATGCATCCGGCGGCCCTACCCAGGCCCCCGTTACTTTCAATGTTGACATGACCAGACATATCGCCAGCGGCGAATTCAAACCGGGAACTGATTTTGTTGATGTATCGGGTTCTTTCAACAACTGGTCAGGCTCGGCTCATCTGACTGATCCTGAAGCCGATGGGATTTATACCATTACCCTCGAAGGAATGCCGGTTGGTCAGGTGATCGAATACAAATACCGCATCAACGGTGACTGGAATACCTCTGAATATCCAAATGGCGGTCCGAACCGGAAATATACCGTTCGCTACTGGAATGTTCTCAATAACATCTATAATGGCGGAGTAGCAGCCGGTGTCGACCAAAAAAGCCTGGTTGCTTCATTCAGCGTGTATCCAAACCCAACTTCGGGTGCCTTCACGGTTGAAATTTCCAATGTGGTGGCTTCTGATCTTGTAATCACCCTGACGAATATCCAGGGCCAGGTTATTTATCAGAATACAATTGCCAATGTTGTTAACTATCAGGAAACCATTGACAATAAACTATCGAAAGGATTTTATTTCCTGACCGTTAATAATGGGAAGGGAGTTAAGGTACAGAAAGTGGTGGTTCAGTAAGGAAGGAAGAAGTAAGAATTTAGAGATTCCAATTTAGAGTTCCGAATTCTGAGGTTTGAGATTCAAGTATTGTGAAGTATAGTATCGTAAAATGATTTACTCATAAACCTTAAAGGCTATAAGACTTTAAGACTGTATCATCTTAGCCAGATGGACTTACGCAACTTCATAATTACCTGAATCTTGTACTTCGGAATTCAGAGCTCTAAATTCGAATCTATAAACTTATTCTTCAAGCACATCCCCTGTCATCCCCGCCAAGGCAGGCCTCGACCTTCTATAGTCAATCCGTCATACGTAAATCGTCAGTTGTCAATATCTTAACCCATTCTTCCCCAGTCAGCATCGGATCCGCATTCAGCTTCAGATGCTTAGCCAGAAACCGGTATGCCGCCTGCCGCTTGTTGAATCCATAATCATGTTTTTCGTCAGCAAAATGGGCATTCTCCACCCGGCTTTCACAGCCATAGAGTTTATATATCATCCGGATGAAGGGAAATTCCACCACCGGAGTATTTTTGGTCCAGTCGGCCCCATCGGAGATAAGGAGCATGGGCCGCGGAGCCGCAAGTGCGGCAATTTCCACGTTATTCGTTTGGAAAGAACCGTTTTTATGAATAGGCATCCCGCTTTCGCAAACACATCCTCCGAAAAAATGGGCCGAAACCTGCACACAAGGGACTGATACAGCAATCCGGTCATCAATCGCGGTTAAAATGAATGACTGAGTTCCTCCGCCGGAAGCACCCGTCATGGCAATCCGTTTGGGGTC
Source organism: Porphyromonadaceae bacterium (assembly GCA_007280905.1). Classification (GTDB taxonomy): domain Bacteria; phylum Bacteroidota; class Bacteroidia; order Bacteroidales; family UBA12481; genus UBA12481. Next base: position 12,728 of record QYQM01000083.1, read on the forward strand.
CACATCCGGCCGGTTCACCAGGTAATCCACCACCCGTATGCTATTGCGGGTCTGTATTTGCAGTGCAAGCGGATCTTCATGTTTGGGAACCTGTTTATTGTCACCATACCCGACCATATCATAGGCAAAAACTACCGCTCCCATCCGGCACAGCACCGCACAACGCTTCTGCATATCGGGCCGGTAACGGCCGTAATCCGATGGATCTGACCAATGACCATGCGGACAAAGGATACCGGCAAATGGGCCAGCTTGTCCAACGGGTTCATACAGGTTTCCGGTAATCCAGGAACCAGGCGTGCACTCGATGGCCAAATTGGTCACCCGGTATCCGTCGCGCTCATGGACCTTCCCGGTTTTTAAAAGGGGAACAGACCGTTTTTTTTGTAAATCAGATAAGCCTGTTCCTGTTAAAACCTGCCGGCGGATCGCTTTCGACCGTGCTTTCCATTGAGCTTTAGTCCTGACCTGGCTGAGCACACTATCCAAATGCGCCTTGCCCTGAGCTTCGGTCCAGTAATTACCAACACACAGCTCCTGCCCGGCAACATAGCCGTAAATAAACAGAATGCTGACAATACTTACTATCAGATGTTTCATTCAAGAAAAAATTAATCTATGAAAATAGGCTTTTTAACCAAAATAAACTACAAAGAGAACTATCCACTGATGGCACTGATCACACAGATGAAGAACGCAAAAATCAGTGTTAGTGATGAGCTCATTAATACTTTTGTGTCTTGTATCTTGCGCCTTACTTGAGCCTTGCGCCTTGAGCCTTTTCTTCTATCTTTGCAACTTCTTATGAAGAACACTGACCTGATTTCGCTTTGGTCAAAACATCCGAATCTCCCGCGGATGCGGGATTTTTTTGTCTCGGAGAAAGAAAAAACCTTACATCTCAATGGATTAACCGGTTCGAGCGCGGCAGTTCTGCTGGCTGCCCTGGCACCCCTGCATCGTCAATCCAGGTTAATCATACTCGCTGAACGCGAAGAGGCTGCCTACTTCCATAACGACCTTGCCCACCTGCTCGGCGACGATCATGTCTATTTTTTCCCGTCCACCTATAAACGGGCCATTCGGATGCAACAGATTGATAAAGATAATGTTCTGATGCGTACGGAGGTGCTCAACAAGCTCGCGACGCCAAACGTAAAACCACTGATCATAACCTATCCGGAGGCCTTGCTGGAGCGTGTGGTATCCAGAAAGGAACTTCAGGCCCATACCTTGAATGTTAAGCCGGGAGAGAAAATCGATATGGATTTTATGACGGACCTGCTGCAGGAATATGGTTTTCAGCGGTCTGATTTCGTTTGGGAACCGGGCCAGTATGCCGTTCGCGGGGGAATCATCGACGTATTTTCCTATTCGGCAGAGAACCCGTACCGGATCGATTTTATAGGAGATGAAGTAGAATCCATTCGCAGCTTCGATGTCGAAACACAACTGTCGAGCAACAAGCTCGAGCGTGTATCTATTATACCCAACCTGAGCGACCAGCTCACCGATACGGCTATTCAGACCCTTTTCGAATTCCTCCCGGATAACAGCCAGGTATGGTCGCGCGATCTTGCCTTCTGCATCAGCCGTATGGAGAACATACTGCAAGGGATCGACATCAGCGCAACGGATGATCTGCGGCGCCTGAGCGAAGCTGTCACCTTCGACGAGGAAGAAGGCATGCTCGATCCCACACAGTTTCGCAAAAAGCTGGTTGATGTTTCGGAGCTGCTTAACCGGATTGCCAAAGTTCAGTTAGTGGAATTCGGACATAACCATTTCTTTCCGCCGGTTGAAAGCCTCTTCTTTAATACCTCCCCACAACCGGCTTTCAATAAGAATTTCGAATTGCTAAAGGAGAAGATCTCAGTCAATAAGGTGGATGGATACAAAACTTTTCTATTGTCGGATAATCCGAAGCAATTAGAAAGGTTAAAAGCGATATTGGACCCGGAAGAGGGGGAGCAAAAGGGATTCGAGGGGATCGGCACGGCGCTGCATGAGGGGTTTTATGATCATGATCTGAGGATTGCGTTATTTACTGATCATCAGATTTTTGAACGATATCACAAGTTCAAGGTAAGGACTTCATTCGGCAAGAAAGAAGCGCTCAATATGCAGGAGCTTACCGATCTGCATCCGGGTGATTATGTGGTACATGTGGATCATGGTATCGGCCAGTTCGGAGGTTTGGAAACGGTGGAAATCAATGGTAAGCGCCAGGAAGCAGTGAGGTTGGTTTACCGCGATCAGGATGTGTTGTATGTGAGCATCCATTCGCTCCACCGCATATCAAAATATAAAGGCCGCGAAGGGGAGAGTCCCAAGGTGCACAAGCTCGGTTCCGGCAGCTGGCAGGCACTGAAAGCCCGCGCCAAATCGAAGATCAAGGATATCGCCAGGGAGTTGATTGAACTCTATGCCAAAAGAAAATCCGCCGAAGGGTTTGCTTTCACGCCAGATTCTTACCTGCAGCATGAACTGGAAGCTTCGTTCATCTATGAGGATACTCCGGACCAGTATAAGGCCACCGCTGATGTAAAGGCTGATATGGAATCGGAAAATCCGATGGAACGGCTGGTTTGCGGTGATGTTGGTTTTGGTAAAACAGAGGTTGCCATACGGGCAGCTTTTAAAGCCGTGACCGATTCAAAGCAGGTAGCGGTTTTGGTACCTACCACCATCCTGGCGCTGCAGCATTATAAAACCTTTCGCGAGCGGTTAATGGAATTCCCGGCCAAAGTTGAGTATATCAGCCGGTTGCGCAGTGCAAAAGATCAGAACCGGGTATTAAAGGAACTGGAGGAAGGTAAAATAGATATCCTGATCGGCACCCACAAATTGATTGGCAAGAACCTGAAATTCAAAGATCTGGGTTTACTGATCATTGATGAGGAACAGAAATTCGGGGTTGCTGTCAAAGAGAAATTGCGGCAGATGAAACTGAGTGTAGACACCCTTACCCTCACCGCCACACCGATTCCAAGAACCCTGCAGTTCAGCATGATGGGCGCCCGCGACCTGTCGATTATAAATACTCCCCCACCCAACCGGCATCCGATCATCACTGAATTATTCACCCTGAACGAAGAATGGGTCCGCGATGTAATTGATTATGAGCTCAGCCGTGATGGCCAGGTTTTTATCATTCACAACCGGGTACAAAATATCAGCGAAGTTGAAGCCATGGTGAACCGGGTTGTGCCAAAAGCCCGCACGGTTATAGTCCATGGCCAGATGGAGGGGCATATTCTTGAAGAAAGGATGCTTGGCTTTATCAATGGCGACTATGACATCCTGATCGCTACTTCCATCATCGAAAACGGGTTGGACATTCCGAATGCCAACACCATCATCATCAATAATGCGCACCATTTCGGTCTGAGCGACCTGCACCAGATGCGGGGACGTGTGGGCCGTTCGAACAAGCGTGCTTTTTGCTACCTGATAGCCCCGCCGCTGCACCTGCTCACGTCCGATGCGCGCCGGCGGCTCAAGGCCGTGGCCGACTTCAGTGAACTTGGCAGCGGGTTTAACATTGCCCTGCAGGATCTTGATATCCGCGGAGCCGGCAACCTGCTCGGCGCCGAACAAAGCGGGTTCATTGCCGATATCGGGTTTGAGACCTACCAGAAAATTTTGACCGAAGCGATGCTGGAATTACAAGAAGCAGACTATCTTTCGCAGCCGGTGGACAGCGAGCCAACTCCCGCGATCCACCTCTCCCCCGGCCCCTCTCCCGCGCTCGCTCCACTCGCGGGAGAGGGGAGCAATTCAACTGCCGGATTTTCTAGGGTACGGGGACGGCGGACGGCGGCAGTCCAGGATACGACCGTGGATTCCGACCTGGAGGTTCTCTTTCCTGAGGAGTATATTGAAAGTACGCGCGAGCGGGTGAGGTTATACCGGGAGTTGGATGAGACCGTTAATGAGCAATCGCTGGAATCTTTTGCCAGTCAATTGGTTGACCGGTTCGGCGAGATGCCGCCTCAAACGGTTGAACTGTTGAATGTGGTCAGGCTCCGCTGGGTTGCCCGGGAAACCGGCATCGAGCGGATTCAGTTGAAAAACAACCGTATGGTATGCTACTTCGTCAGCAATCAGAATTCTCCATACTACCAGTCGCCCGAATTCTCCCGGGTACTTCAATTTGTCCAGAAAAACCCGAAATCCTGCCGGATGAAAGAAACTGGCGGGAAACTCACCATGAGCTTTGAGGGAATTAAGGAAGTTAAGGGGGCGCTTGACATTTTGAAAAGGGTTTAGGGCTGTAGAGACGGATGATCATCCATCTCTACGCATTTTAACATGTAGGTGTTTTTTCGATTTTTTGTAACTTTGGGCTAACAACCCAAAATTATCACCATGGAACCCGCCCGAGCCATCAGAAAGTATAGCCTTCTTTTTGTTTGTGGGTTTCTTATTATCGGAAACCTTGGGGCGCAAAAACTGCTCGACTCCATCGTGACTTATTATTACCAGCCCGGTGGGGATTCGGTTAATGGCGTCAGGATCGCGGACGAATACAATGGTGCCGGCCAAAGGACCTCCCACTCGATCTATCTCTGGGACATGAACACGAGGCGATGGGACGGATGGATGTTCCCTGTTGAAGAGTGCGCCGTTTGCCCAGGAAGATATGAATACGGTTATGACGAGAAGGGCAACCAGGTATCGTCAGGCGGATTTGTCTGGTGGGGACATACGGTTGGATGGGTAGAGAGGACTCGAACGGAGAGCGGTTATGATGACTGCGGGAATAGAGTCTCGAGCACATTCAGCAGCTGGAGTACCGAGGAAAAAGAGTGGATCCCCGGGATAGGGCAGGAGTTTGGCTATGATGACGCGGGACGCACAACATCCAGTATTGCTTATGTCTGGGACCCCACCCTCAAAACCTGGCACCCTATTGAAAAGATGATTTATTCGTTTGAAGACAATGGAAGGAAGACGCAGGAACTCCGTCAGCAGTGGGACGAAGCAGTCAGGGATTGGGTCAACCTGACTAAAACGGAATGGTATTACGATTCTCTGGAGATAACAACCGAGTATGCCTCTTTTAGATGGACCCTGACCGGTAAAAATTACGACTGGAAGGAGGATAATAGACATAAAATTGAGCATGTTTTTGATACAGCCGGTAACCGTATCCTGACAACCGATTTCTTGAAAACTTCTGCGACCCGCTGGACGGCAATTTATAAAGAAGATCTGAAGTACAACCAGATTGACAAACCAGTTTTGTCTGTGATCAGCAAGGGCACGGGCGGATTAACGGAATATCTCCGAACGGAATGGGTTTATGATCCTGACGGCCGGCTGGTTCTGGAAACGCTGACCGGCTGGATGCAAAGAAGGCCTGGCCTCATGGGTAAAAAGAAATCATGGGTTATCCGGTCGTTCGATACCGACGGCGACCTTGCACGGGAAATCTGGTATTATTGGGACGGTGAAGCCAAATCTTACCTGCTCGACGGCAAGGATTACTATTTCTACCATTCCACCGCAACCTCGCATCAGGAAATCCGGATGGACCCTATCAGAGTATACCCCAATCCCACCGGCGGAATCCTGAACCTCTCCGGACTGTCACAGCCCGCGGAGGTAAAAATCTATTCCATGCAGGGTATGCTTCTCCGGTCGGTGCACCATGTTGAGTTTTCATTTGACATTTCCGGCCTGTCGCCCGGGGCCTACCTGATTCTTGTTGCTGAGGTCAATCATCCACCGTTCAGGACCATTTTAATAAAGGAATGAGCAACCAGAACAACCATCTGCATTTTCCAACTTGCTTCTCAGTCAAAACAATATCTTTAGCCAGCTACATTTAAGTGACCGTCTATACGGTAAAGTAAATATCCCACGCTTCACGTTCTTCCTCACCCCTTCAGCATCTGCCTCAGCAAAGTGCCTAATTTAGGCCTTTTGCCATGCATGATGATGCAGGAGCGAAAGATCCGGCCGCCGGCCCAGATGGATATCAGGGTAAAAATCAGGATGCCGGCCAAACCTGCAATGGGCTGCCAAACCGGGATCGTTACCTGGATGGCCTGTGCATCCTTCGAATCATTGCAGGTGGAGCCCAGGGCGGCCATTATACACCCTACCATTATGATATTCAGTATCAAATAAACAAAGAACCAGGGAACGACTGAATACGGGATAACCTCTCCAACATCGAGATAATTGATGGTTAAAATGGCACCGAGGATATAGATGCCGGTGGTGGTGAGCGAAACCGCCAGTCCCCCGATCACCTTTCCCATCATGAACTGGGTTGGGCTCACCGATCCCAGCAGGACTTCGGCGATCCGTTCACTTTTCTCCTCCATAACCGCGTTGAGCAGCGGTACAGCCGACATCAGCAGGGTCATAAACATCAGGAACATCAGTATATATGGAACCATAATAGTCTCAAGTATATTGGGTTTCCGGGCATCCTGAATATTTCCTGTCCGGGTATCCATTTTGACCAGGCCCATGCCCTCCAGATTGATCCAATAGAACAGGTCCCCCACTTTTTCCTGTTCGATCCCGAGCTCAGACACCCTGATTTCCCTGATCTTCTCATTGAGCACAGACCCGATCCAGTTTTTGGTTTCATCCATCAGGGAATTCTCTGAAAAATAAAAGATGCGTGATTTTTCATTTCCGGGAACCGGATGGATGATATCCGGCCCGATCTGGATGAAGGCATCGGTTTCTTTATTCCGGACCTGATCGGAAAGCCGCAGTTTCTGCCCGTTGGGATCAACAGTATCTGGTGCCACCAGATCGATAAAATAGGCCGGGTATTTCTTTTCCCCGGTCACGGTATCCTTGAGATCCAGTTCATTGCGAAGCTCCGCCCGTTTTTTCAGATTCTCACCCATTATGCCCGATTGATCGACCACGGCAATCCGCTTATCGGTCAGATCGACCTTATCCTTCGTCAACGCCATGACGAGCAGGCTGCCTCCCATAAAAACAGGGAGAAGCAGCAGGGTAACCAGGAATCCTTTGGTACGGACCGCGGCCCGGTATTCGCGTTTGGCTATGACTAGAGTTTTATTCATGGCTGTGGTTTTTTTCGGGACGGGCAATGCGGATAAAAATATCCTCCAGGGAGGGTGAGGTCCTTTCAAACCGGGTTATCCGGGTTTTAGCAATTACCTGTTCAAGTATTTTCTGCGAATCGGTTCCCGGCAGCAGCGTGCCATCCAGCACCTTCCTGCCCTGGTAAATCATGAAAATGAAATCACACATTTTCTCTGCCGCGCTCTTCAGGCAAATAACCGATCCTTCCGATGTTGCTTCCGGTTTGCTGCGCGCCGAAAATCCGGATGGAACCGTTATCGGGATAGAGGATATTCATGATCATCCGGATGGTGGTGGTTTTACCGCTGCCGTTGGGCCCTATAAAACCGTAAATGCTGCCTTCCGGCACGGCCAGCGACAGGTTATCCACCGCAACATGACTGCCGAAAGTTTTGGTGACACCGCTTATTTCTAATATATTACTCATTATTAAGCAGATATATATTTCAGCAAAACAATTTAGGACATTTTTAATCAATTTGATTCATAATTAGTAAAATTGTTACAAAACCGACAACTAATAACCGATAACTGATAACCGATAATCTCCAACCATGTCCCGCCTCACAACCCTTCTCCTCCCACTTGCCCTGGTATTCTGCCAGCCCCGCACAACCTATGATATCATCCTGCGAAACGGCACACTTTACGATGGATCTGGATTGCCGCTGAAAATCGGGGATATCGCCATCGCCGGCGATACCATCGCGGCCACCGACTCCGGATGAGCTGAACCGGATGAAGCAACTGGTGCGGCAGGCCATGGAGGAGGGAACAGTTGGCTTAGCCTCCTCATTGATCTACGCTCCTGCTTTTTATGCCAAAACCGATGAACTGATCGAACTCGCCAAGGTGGCTGCGGAATATGACGGTTTGTATATTAGCCATCTCCGCAGCGAAGGCGACAAATTCATGAAAGCCATTAATGAAATGATTACGATTTCACGGGAAACCGGGATCCGGTCATCCGTGCACGGCTGATGGAAGAGATCAGTTAGCCGGGTGAAAACTGGGAAAACTTCTATGACCTGGCCGGATCACCTGATAACATCCTGTTGGTTGGATTCTCCAACGATTCCCTGAAAAAATATATCGGAATGACACTCACGGAGATTGCCGCATCCCGCAAAACCCATCCGATCGAAACAATGATGGACCTGGTAGCTCAGAATGGTCACGATGTCGGCGCAGTTTACTTCTTGATGTCCGAGGAAAACGTTAAAAAGCAGATCCGTCTTCCATATGTAAGTTTCTGCTCCGACTCGGAATCGCAGTCACCCGAAGGGGTTTTCCTGAAATATAACCTTCACCCGCGTGCTTACGGCAACTTCGCGCGGGTGCTCGGGAAATATGTTAGGGATGAACAGGTGATCACGCTGGAAGAAGCCGTCAGGCGGCTCTCTTCCCTGCCGGCTGAAAATTTTCGCCTGGATCGCCGCGGAAAACTATCTCCCGGATTTTATGCCGATGTGGTCGTTTTTGATCCCGCCAAGGTTGCTGACCATGCGACTTTCACCAACCCGCAGCAATTCTCAACAGGAATGGTCCATGTTTTCGTCAACGGCACTCAGGTGCTGAAGGATGGCGAACACACCGGGGCGAAGCCGGGAAGAGTAGTTAAAAGGCTCAAGGCGCAAGGAAGATAACTCAGTGCAGCGTGAAGAGGTCGCCGCTTTCGCGGGGATGACAAGGGGAATCAGTGCAGCGTGAAGAGGTTTTTCGCCCCCGCTTTCGCGAGGGCAGGCCTTTCGCAGGGATGACAAATGTTGAGATCTGAATTTACCGTATACCGGTATCGATATTAATATTAAGTAAAGTTGTGCCCCCTGAAATGATCGATACTCCGGCAGGCAGGTTGCTGCCACCAATATTATTCTGTTCCTTTTCAAGGAGAACCAGGTAATTTCCCGGAGCCAGCTCTGTGCTGAATGAGCCATCCAATGCCGGATTTATTTGTGCAATTTTTCTGCTTCCATTTGACGTCCAAACACCAACAGGATAAGCCTTATACGTCTCAGCAGTTGGCAGACAACCCGGATCTGGAGGGATCTTCTCAACAGGACAAAGCGGCCCGATGGAAATTACACCCTCAAGGACCCCGGTTTCATGTGCCGTCTGCTTATCGCAGCCTGAAATAAAAAACAATGCTGCAAGAAATGCGATACCAAAAATTTCTTTTAAAACAGGTCTATCCATGGTTCAGTATGTTGATTATAACTTTATTACTTCGCAATAATTATGCCAGATAAGCTAAACCCATTACACCCGACACCCGTCCACCAACATCTCCTCCACATCTATAATTTTCCTATCTTTGCACCCATTATGAACTTCGTTATCGATGCAGGTAATACGCTGATTAAGACGGCTGTATACAATGAAGCCCGTCTTGTGATTGTTGAAACCCATCCCGGGTGGTCGGCCGAAGCGATTGTTTCCCTGCTAAACCGATATCCGGAGATTCGTTCCTTTTTGATATGCCCGGTCCGCGGAGTGCCAGTTTGGCTCCCGGATTTAATCAGGGGAAAGAACATACTATACCATGAACTGACACACCTGGTTCCTTTGCCTATCAAAATAGGGTACGAAACTCCCGAAACCCTGGGCAAAGACCGGATAGCGGCGGCGGCGGGTGCGGCAGATTTATTTCCGGGCCGGAATATTGTTGCCATTGATGCAGGGACCGCCTTGACCATCGACCTGATTACAGACAAAGGTTTTTTTGCCGGTGGCAATATTTCCCCCGGGCTGCGGATGAGATTCTCCGCTCTTCATCAGCAAACATTCAGCCTGCCTGAGATAGAGCCTTCCGAAGAGGTCCCGCTGATCGGTAAAAACACCCGTGAAGCCATACTCGCCGGTGTAGTGAACGGTTTAATCTACGAGATTGACAACTCAATCAACTCGCTGAAAAACAAATACAACGATTTACAGGTTATTATGACCGGCGGCGATGCGCCTTACTTGTCGGGCCGGTTAAAAAACACGATATTTGTGGAGGAAAACTTGGTTTTAAACGGATTGAACGCTATTTTGCGCAACTTTCGGAATAAGCCTTAAAGTGATCCCGAAAATGAGCATGAAGAAACGATTTACGAACATTTTGCGGCTGGTGCTGATCGCACTGCTGCTATTGCCAGGCCTGAAAAATCTGCCTGCACAGAATCTTTCTACCTCTCCCTACTCGAGATTCGGGATCGGCGATCTGGTTAACCGGTCGACCGGCCGGAGCCAGGCTATGGGCGGCCTCTCCTGCGGCCTCCGATCGGGCACCAATCTTAACCTGCAGAACCCGGCCAGCCTCAGTGGTATCGATACTTTAAATTTTGTTTTCGAAGTTGGCGGCTTTGAAAAAATAACCCATTTCCAAACCACCGATCTGCAGAAAACAGTTAATAACCTGGGATTTTCCTACCTGGCACTGGGCTTTCCGGTAACCAAATGGTGGAAAGCCAGTTTGGGCATCCTCCCTTTAAGCAATGTCGCATATTCCATGACAGCCACCGAATCCAATCCCGTGATGGGCACTATAAATTACAACTTCCAGGGCAGCGGCGGAGTAAGCCAGTTCTTTATATCCAGCTCCATATCACCAATCCCTTACCTCTCTCTGGGAGCAACATTTTCTTATCTTTTCGGGCCGATCAGCCATTCAAGAAGCCTGGTGATTCCGGCCGATTCACTCTACTTCAGTACCCGCTCGGTACAAGCAGCAATCATTGGCGATGTGAACCTCAGCTACGGTGCACAGGTTAACATCCCCCTTAATAAAGACTATTTCGTTACCCTTGGAGGAACTTTCCAGGGTACATCCAACCTGAAGGCTCAGTCACGTACCACGTTAATCTCCTATGGTACCGGATTGACCGATACTCTCGTGTATTCCGAAAATCCAAATAACTCCGTAATCCTGCCGATGGGCTGGGCATCGGGATTTACCTTCGGCAAGAAAAATAAATTTACCGCCGGATTTGATTATCGCACCCAGAATTGGGCGGAGTCTGAATTCCTGGGTATCAAAGATTCCATGGCCAACAGCCATGATTATATCGTAGGCCTGGAATTTATTCCGAATGCTTTTTCTTTAACCCGACCTCTACAGAGGATCCGCTACCGCGCTGGTTTCCGCTATTCCGAATCCTATCTGCAACTTAGAGGATCGCAGCTTACAGAACTTGGCATAACATTTGGGGCAGGGTTTCCGATCCTGGACAGGACCCAGAGAGGAACCCCCCCAACCCGGTCTACCCTGAATATAATCCTGGAACTGGGTAAGCGGGGAACCGTCAAGAACGATTTGATTCGTGAAACATTCGGGTCTTTGACACTGCAACTATCATTACACGATTATTGGTTTATCAAACGGAAGTACGACTAACAAACGAGGACTGATCATGAAAGCGAAAATTTTAGCTTTGGCAATTGGATGGATGGCGATGGCAGGAGGCCTGATGGCCCAAAATACAGACAAAATGGGCAGCGACCCTGACGCCTGCGCAAAATACCAATCATTGTACCAGGAGTTCTACAAACAAGGCAATTTCAAAGACGCCATGCCCTGGTGGAAACTTGCAATACAAATCTGCCCCCGGTATTCGAAAAACCTCTATATCCATGGGGTAAAAATGTTCGAAGACAAAATCAAAGAGGAAACAGATCCCAAGAAACAATTTGTTCTGGTTGATTCACTCCTTTGGGTTTATGATCTCCGTATTGTCAACTTCGGCAATGATGCCAGGGCACCAAAGGGATATATCCTTGGACTGAAAGGCATCGCCATGCAGGAGTACCGCAAGGAAGATTATCCGTTAGGTTATAAAATACTCGGTGAATCCATCCGCCTGATGGGATCACAATCCTCTGCAGCCGTTGTTCTTATCTATATGCAGGCCAGCCAACAATTATTTAAGGACGGAGCCATAGATGCCGAGAAAGTGCTCTCCGACTATGAAACCGTGATGGACATTGTAGACGCCAACCTGAAGCTAAACCCTGATGATGAAAACTTTAAAAGGACGAAGGAAGGGGTGGAGATTTTTTTCACCAATTCAGGTGCAGCCACTTGCGAAGCCCTGAAAAAATTATACACGGCTAAATTTGCAGCTCTGAAAGATGACATCGATTGGCTGAAAAAGGTAACCAAACAGCTCAAGAAAGCCGGTTGCACCGATTCCCGGATTTTCTCGGAATCTGCCGAGGCCCTCTTCGATCTCCAGCCTACTGCCGAAGCAGCCCATAACATTGCTATTTTGTTCTATCGCCGCGAAGAGAGCGACAAAGCCGCCGAATACCTGCAGAAAGGGATCGATATCGGACAGCAATCCGAAGAATTGGCTGATATGTATTATGAGCTGGCGACCCTGAATTATTCAAAATATAAAAACTACCAAAAGGCCCGCTCACTGGCTCTTAAAGCCATTGAAGCCCGGCCGAACTGGGGAAAACCATACCTGCTGATCGGTCAGGTTTATATTGCAGCACGCCAGGAAGTTTTCAGCGATCCATGGGACCAGGCAACCGTTTTCTGGGTAGCTGTCGATAAATTTATCAAAGCTAAATCGGTGGATCCTGAAATTGCCGATGAAGCCAACAACCTGATCAACACCTATTCAGATTACTTCCCGAACAACGAAATGGTGTTTTTCCGCACCATGCATGATGGAGATAACTATACCGTTGGTGGCTGGATTAATGAATCGACAAAGGTGCGGTCGAAAAAATTATAATTCCGATGAGATTATCTGCCCGATCGGGTGTAAGGGTCATTCCACTGATTATGGGAATGACCCTTATTTGTTCATGCGGGAATGATATCGAAAAAATCAATAAACTCGATAATCCGGATACCATACCGGCTGCACATGCCACTGATGTCGAAATCATTGTGAGCGATTCAGCCTTCGTCAGGATAAAAATTGTATCTCCCGAACTGAAGGATTTTCAGGTGGCCGACAGCCTCGATCCTAAAACCGAGTTTCCCCAGGGACTCGTTGCTACTTTCTATAATAAATCCCTGCAGGTGGAATCAACCCTCGTGGCCGGATACGCTATCTACCACACCAAACGGAAACTATTCGAAGCCAGTAAAGATGTAGTGATCAAGAATTTCACCCAGGACCAGGAGCTGCATACCGATCAGCTCTGGTGGGATGAAATCAATGAAAAGATATGGTCCGAACAGGCGGTGACCATCATCACCCCAAGCGGTACCACTTATGGCGATTCGGGATTCGAATCTGACCAGAATTTCACAAAATACAGCATACGCCGGTCACACGGTCAAATGAAAGTCAAAGAAAACTTTGGTACCGATGGCCAACAACAAGCAACAATTAAGTAAAAATTTATAGATTCGAATTTAGAATTCCGAATTCCGAAATTTCAGATTCAGGTATTGTGAAGGTTTGTCAGTGAGCAACCTGAAACCCTGAAACCCTGAAACTCTGAAACTCTGAAACTCTGAAACTCTGAAACTCTGAAACTCTGAAACTCATTATGTCCTCCTGGTTAACCATAGCGTTCATGCTTCTCCTGATGGCCTTTTTTTCGGGCATGGAGATTGCCTTTCTGGCTTCGAATAAGCTGAGAGTGGAACTCGATCGCAAGCAGGGCGGCATGATCGGCAGCCTGGTGGGCTGGCTGGCCGGCCGGATGGAACTGGTGATCGCCACCTCCCTGGTTGGAATGAATGTGGGCCTGGTTGTTTTCGGATTTAAAGCAGCAGAAATCTTTGAGCCTATCCTCAGCCGTTTTATTCATGGTAATGTCTGGATTCTTCTGATCCAAACCCTGGTTGCCACTACCATGGTGCTGTTTACGGCTGAATTTCTGCCCAAAACAATTTTCCGGATCCGCTCGAACCAGATGCTCCGTATATTTTCAGTGCCTTTCGCAGTCATGTATATATTGCTGCTCCCGGTTACCTGGTTCACCGTTAACCTGTCGGATTTCCTCCTCCGGAAGATCCTGAAATCACCGGGGTCCAAACAACTCCGCCAGATGGTATTCAGCAAGGTCGATCTCAATAACCTTGTTCTTGAAAACCTTAATGATAATCGCGGCGAAGAAGGAACGGAAGAGGAAATCAAACTGTTTCACAATGCATTGGAATTTTCCTCGGTCAGGATACGCGATTGCATGATTCCCAGAACGGAGATAGCCGCCGTTCCGTTAGAAACACCCATCGAAGAGCTCCGGCAGAAATTCATCGAAACCGGCTACTCCCGGATTTTGGTGTATGAGAAAGATATAGACCGGATTACCGGATATGTCCATCACAGTTCCCTGTTCCGGAACCCGCTTCATCTCAATGAGATTATCCGGAAAATATCCAATGTTCCTGAAAGCATGCCGGCCAACCGCCTGCTTACCAAACTGCTGCGTGACCATGGAAATATTGCCGCCGTGATCGATGAGTTTGGCGGAACATCGGGAGTGGTTACTACCGAAGATATCCTGGAAGAGATTTTCGGCGAGATCGAGGACGAACACGATAACCCCACCCTGACCGAGAAAAAAGCCGCCAACGGAGAGTATCTGTTCTCAGGCCGGCTCGAGATCGACTATCTCAACGAAACATACGGATTCAACCTGCCTGCCTCTGATGAATACGAAACCCTCGCAGGCCTTATCCTTCATTATCATCCCTCATTTCCCAAAACCAACGAAACCATCCGAATTCCGGGCTTCACCTTCCGCATCACCAACAGCAACCGGAGAAAAATCAGCATAGTCGCCTTATCGATAACCGACAACTGATAACTTTTACTATCTTCGTAGCCTGATTTTTTTAGGGTATAAACATGGCAACATTACAAACACTTAGAAACAAAGCAGGTGTGCTCCTGGCAGTTATTATCGGCCTGTCTCTTTTGGCATTTATACTAAGCGATTTCCTGAATTCCGGATCGGGATTATTGCAGAGGAAACGCACTGAAATTGCTGAAATCAATGGCAAATCCATCGGTTATCAGGAATTCCAGGTCAAAGTGGAACAAGGCATCGAAAATTACAAGCGGAGTTCCGGGATCACCAATCTGGACGAACAAACATATGCCTCCATCCGTAATCAGGTGTGGAACAGCTACATGAACGAATTTGTTTATGCTGATGAATATGATGAACTCGGCGTTGCCTGTAGTCCGGATGAACTGTTCGACATGGTTCAGGGACGGAATATCCATCCCCAGATCCAGCAGGCTCCCGTCTTCCAGAACAAACAAACCGGCGGCTTCGACCGTAACCTCGTGATGCAGTTTCTGAAATCACTGGATAAAGATCCTACCGGCCAGCAGAGGCAGGCCTGGATTAATTATGAGAAGGAATTGATGAAGGACCGCGTATATACCAAATATCAGACGCTGATATCCAAAGGGATGTACGTTACCCGGAAAATGGTTGACGCTGAATTTGTCGAGACGAACCGGAAATACGACCTCAACTTTGTTCCGCTGCGCTATGCCACTACCCCCGACAGCCTGATTAAGGTGACGGATGCCGATGTGCAGAAATATTATGATGAAAACAAGGAAAAATTCCAGCAGGAATCATCGCGCGACCTGGCCTATGTAGTGTGGGATATTGTTCCTTCACAGAATGATAAAGATGTCGTTTCGAAATGGATCAACGATGAGAAGCCGGAATTTGAACGGATCGAAAATGCTGCGCAATATATGGCCGCTACCTCCGAAACTAAATTCAATGAAACTTACCTGGGAAGCAAGGATATTGCCGAGCCGATTCGTGCATGGGCACTGGTTGCCGATAAAGGAATGGTTTTCGGGCCCTACCAGGAAGGTTTAACCTGGAAACTGGCCAGAGTCACCGATATCAAGGAACTTCCCGATTCCGTTAAGGCCAGTCATATCCTCATTCGCCCGGTGAACAACTCCGATTTTGATGCCGCCCAGAAAACAGCTGACAGCATCAGGGGGCTGATCGATCGCGGAGAAGATTTTACCGCCCTGGCTGTCAAATATGGTACCGATGACACCAAAGATAAAGGCGGGGATCTCGGCTGGTTTACTTGGGATAAAATGATCGCCATCCCCGAATTTTCGAAGGCTTGCTTCTTCGGCAACAAGGGCGACCTGCTCACCGTTCGCACTTCTTATGGCGTTCACGTGATAAAAATCGTTGATCAGAGTGCCCGGTCGAAAAAGGTGCAGATTGCTATCCTCGACCGCACCATCACTCCGAGCGATAAAACCTATCAGGATATTTACAACATCGCTTCAAAGTTTGCCTCTACCTACGATAACGGAACCAAATTTGAAGATGGGATCGTGAAAGAAAACATGAACAAGCGTTTGGCTTCCAACCTGCATGAAGGCGATGCAGCCATCACCGGTTTGGATAATCCGCGTGAATTGGTTCGCTGGGCCTTTGAAGCCAAAAAAGGCGACCTGTCCGACCTCAAAGAGTACGGCCCGCGCTTTGTTCTGGCCAAGCTCACGGAAGTACGTGAAAAAGGAACCGCCCCGATCGAACAGGTCCGCACCCAGATCGAGAACAGTGTCCGTAACGATAAAAAAGCTGAATACCTTATTGCTCAGGCTAATAAGGAGTTGCAAACATCCAATTCGCTGGATGCCATTGCGCCCAAATTCAACTCAAACGTAATGACTGCTGCCAATGCCTATTTTACTTCGTATACCATCACCGGTATAGGTATGGAACCGCAGGTTACAGCCGCGATGACCTTTATCCCGGTAAACCAGGTTAGCAAGCCGATCAAAGGCACCAACGCAGTTTACCTCATCCGGGTTACCCAGGTTATTGAACCCGGTGCCGATGCCGATCGCAACGCCAGCCGCACCCGTCTGGAGCAATCCTATTCCTCACGTGCAGGATACGAGATATTTACTGCCCTGGAGAAAAGTGCGAAGGTGGTTGACAGGAGGAATAAGTTCTATTGACCTCCAACCTCCCCTAACCCCAACCTTCCCCAACCCCTCCTTAGAAAGGAGGGGGGAAAGAAAGAAACTCTCATCTTACTTACAATAAAAAAGGCTCCGTTCCATGTGGGACGGGGCCTTTTCATTGGATCGCCCGTTTGGGTTATAACAACAGGCCTTGTTCCCAGCCGAGGGTTTCGGAGTCGAGCAGGGCGAGGAGGCTGAGGCCCACGCCGGTGATGCCTTCGAGCAGGGAGTAGCTGGAGATGTACCGGTCGCCGGTGGTGAGAAACAGGTATCCGGCATCGGCGGCGGGGTTTTGGCCATGATCGAGGGTGGCGCGGGTCCAGTGGGCCGCCGCATCCAGGAACTCATCGTGACCGGTTACGATAGCCATTTTATAGAACAGCAGGGCCAGTCCGGCCGTACCATGACAGATACACGCGTCCATCACGCGATTGGCCACTGTTTCCCTCCTGGAGGCCGCCTTGTGCAGGATCCCGATGGCATCGGCCTGCCAGTCGGGCCGGTTGCAGTTTACCCCGATCTGCCACAGGGCGGCCCCTATCCCGGGATCTCCATAGCACCAGGCCAGCCGTCCGGGCTGATCGGGCTTTCCATCCACCATGCGGTGCGGGAACAGGGAGCCGTTGGCCGACTCCTGAAGGCGGCACGAGAGCAAATAGTTGACCCCCTGCGACCCCATTATAGATGCGTCGCTATCCTCCGCTGTCTGGCTCAGTGCAAGTAAAATGGATGGTATCCCGTGTGCCAGCCCCAGGTTAATTTCCGGAACGCCGGTTTGCGGGTGCTTGGCTTCCCATGCAAGATGACCAGGCACGGGGGAGATGGCGAGCTTGCGGAGGGGAGCGGATATGGGTTGCCGGTTGTCGGTTACCGGTTGTGGTGGTTGTGATGGTTGTGATTGTTGTGGGTTGTTGGGCAGATACATTCCGAGGGCGCCGTGGAGGAGGTCATAATCGCCTTGTTTGAAGCGTTCGGCGGCGAATTCCTGCAGGTAGGGATCGATTTCATCGAGTGCAGAGCCGTCGGATTCGGAAATATATCCGCGGGAGGCCAAATATCGCAACGTAAAGCGGATACCGGCGAGTCCGGCGGCGAAGGAGGGCCATGAAAAGCCGTCGTTGATCATGCCGAGGGCCCGTTCGAGGGCCAGGAAACCGAGATTCTCGAAGCGCGACGATCCGCAGCTGCGGCTATATGTATAGAGAAAGATGGCCTGTCCGGCGAGGCCGGTCATGAATCCGGGTTCGGGTTCCTTTTCAATTTGCATTTTTAGTGCCTGTGCCACAGCCTCTAAGCGCTGTTCGGCCACTTTTTTAACAATTTTCCTTTCAAACAGGGGTAACCTTTCCACGTGCAACCGGATTAATGGGTGTACGCTAAGGTACGAGTTATTTGAAAGCTTTGAAATTATCGTAGTAAGCCTAAGATAATCCTGATAGCAACCCTAAATTGCTACCGCTCACTCTCCGGGGGTCCCATCATCATCCTTTCCTGCGTAATTCCAATCTCCTTCCAAGGGCCCCCGGGAGAAGAGAGGGGGAGCTTCAAGTAATTTTCCATTACTATTCCGAAATTCTCTATACTTTAGAGATAATTTTTGCTAAATGTATTTGATTAAAATTTGCTTTATTCTTTTTCTCACAGCTGGTCAAATTTCTCAAGATGACCTTACCAAGAAAAATAGTACACCGATTGTTTCTAATGACACAATCCAATACCTAAAAAAGAGATCACAAATCCTTTTAAGTGAAGAGAAATACCAGGAAGTTTATCGGATTTTTTCCTATTTAGCCGATTTCTATTCCTCAAAGAATGATTTACGACTGTTCTTTGACTATAAAAACAAAGCAGCAAATTGTTTAAGTAAATTTGGAGATCGAAAAACGTCGTTAGATTCATTATTTCTTCTATTTAAAAAATACGACATTAGTAATTTAAATGATACTACTTTAACTGCTTCAATAACTAAAAGTTTCATTACCAATTACACAATTATACAAGACTATCCCGTAAAATTAAAATATCTTGATTTTTTAATTGATTCCACCAATTGCGAGATACCTTTAACAAGTCGACTTTTATTATCTAAACATCGTCTTGAGATTACCAACAAATTATCTATTATTAATGAACAGTTGAAATCTTATTATGACTTATTAAATCAAAAACTTTCGTTAAAAGATGAAATCAAATTCGAAATAGAC
>QYQM01000063.1 GCA_007280905.1 Porphyromonadaceae bacterium
CCTTAGAAAGGAGGGGGGTAAGAGAGCAATGAGGTAAATTCCTGATATAGTAGGACTTAACCTCGGAGCACACCCCCTCCTTTCTAAGGAGGGGGCAGGGGGAGGTACTTCGGGAACGCTCCGGCAAGACAACCGACAACTGACAACTGACAACTGACAACTGACAACCGATAACTGACAACTGACAACTGACAACTGACAACTGACAACCGATAACTGACAAAATTATGCGAAACCTCTACTGCCTCCTCCCAATCCTATTTCTGCCATATGCAGGAGCATTTTCTCAATCAGCCCAATTCCGGGGCGAAAACCGCGATGGCATATACCATGAAACCGGACTGCTGAAAAGCTGGCCCGAAGGCGGGCCTAAGTGTATTCTTACTGTTGAAGGCATCGGCAAGGGCTTTTCTTCGGCTGTGATATCGGCTGAAACGATCTATGTTACCGGAATGAAAGAGTCGAAAGACTATCTGTCGGCCATCAGTTTCGACGGTAAAATCAAATGGCAGGTAACCTATGGCAATTCATGGACGAAATCTTTCCCGGATACCCGAAGCACCCCGACAGTAGATGGCAACCGGATTTATCTGATCAGCGGCACCGGCCGCCTGGTTTGCATTGATGCTATTGATGGTAAAGAGATATGGGCAGCCGAAGTGGACGCTGATTTTGAAAGCCAATGGCACGATTGGGGTGTGGCCGAATCCATGCTTCTGGTCGATAACCTGGTAATATGCACTCCCGCGGGTAAAAAAGCGGCTGTTGTGGCTTATGATAAAGTTTCGGGCAAACTGGCCTGGCAAACCAAAAGCTTTGATGGACAACGCTGCTATGCCTCTCCTGTTCTATTTAAGTGGAAAGATTTCAGATACATAGTGACATCAACTACCAAGGAGCTGATTGCCGTGATTCCCGAAACCGGCGAAGTAGCCTGGTCGTTCACACACTGGCATGCCGATCGCGATCCTAATGAGGACGGCGGCCAGATCTATATCAATAATGCATTAATCAGGGACAATGAAATATTTCTGACAAGAGGTTATGACTATCCTTCTATGATGCTCAGCGTCAGCCCGGATGGCAAATCGGTTACCGAAAAATGGATCGATAAAACCCTCGACAATCATCATCACGGGGTGATATTAACAGACGGTTTTATCTATGGATCAAACTGGATCAATAACGGTAAAGGTAACTGGGTGTGTCTCGAATGGAATACCGGAGCCGTGAAATGGGAACAGACATGGAACAACAAAGGACCCATCATCTTAGCAGACGGTATGCTTTATATTATGGACGAGAAATCGGGTAACGTCGGACTGGTTAAACCCGATCCGGCCAAATTCGATCTCATCAGCTCTTTCAAGATTGTTAAAGGGACCGGTCCTTACTGGGCTCATCCTACGATTTACAACGGGCATTTGTATGTCAGGCATGGTGATGTACTGATGGGATTTAAGATCAATTAACACCCAACCGTTATCAGTTGTCGGTTATCGGTTGTCAGTTATCCGGAAATTAGTAGGCCAACAGACAACTGACAACTGACAACTGACAACAAAATACAATCTTAAATTGAACACCCGCACCCGCCATATCATTCTTGCAGCAGCCATCCTGGCGCTGGCTGCTTCATTTACCTGGTGGCTGGCACACGATCCGGTTCCCAATTTTACTAAAAGTTTGCCGGGATCAGATAACCGTCCGCCCCGGGCTGATTCCCTCACCGAGCTGGTTCATATCGGGGAATATTTCTTTGCTGCAGGAGGCACTCTTACCGGAGGCACTGAAACCTGGCCGCGTTTCCGGGGTCCGGATTTCGACAATATCAGTAAATCAAACATAAAATTGATCGACGGATTCGGAGGACAGATTCCCAAAATCCTGTGGACGATAGATTTGGGTGAAGGCCATGCCGGTGCCGCGATTTACAAAGGTGCCGTGTATGTCCTTGATTATGACGAGCTCAAGCGGAGTGATATCCTGCGGTGCATCAATCTGGCCGACGGCAAAGAGGTATGGCAGCGTGGCTACCGGGTAACCATAAAGCGTAATCATGGCATGTCGCGCACTGTCCCGGCAGTTACCGAAAAATATATCGTTACGATCGGTCCAAGGGCTCATGTGATGTGCCTCGACCGGCTAACCGGCAATGTTAAATGGGGACTGGATGTTGAAAAAGAATATAAAACGGAAATCCCGTTCTGGTATACCGGACAATGCCCGTTGATCGAAAATGACCTGGCGATTATTGCTACCGGCGGAAAAGCCCTGATGATAGCAGTAGATTGCGAAACCGGCAAAAAAGTTTGGGAGGTTCCGAACAGCAAGGGATGGAAAATGTCGCATTCTTCCATTATGCCTATGAAATTTGGCGGCCGTAGAATGTTTGTTTACAGTGCAGTAGGCGGAATCTGCGGAGTTGCAGCCGATGGCCCGGACGCCGGTACTATCCTCTGGACATCATCCGCCTGGAACAAATCCGTGGTAGCTCCCTCCCCTGTTTGCATGCCCAATGGTAAAATTTTCCTCACTGCGGGATATGGAGCCGGAAGCATGGTATTGCAGCTTGAGCAATCAGGCGGTACATTTACTGCTAAAATGATTGACCAGTATTTGCCAGCGGAGGGACTCGCGTGCGAACAGCAGACTCCGCTCTATTTTGAAGGCCATCTGATTGGTATTCAGCCAAAAGATGCCGGAGCCCTGCGAAGTCAGATGATCTGTGTTGACCCATCAAATTGCCGCGTTCCGGTATGGACCAGCGGATCAGAAATCAGATTCGGACTGGGTCCATACCTTATAGCTGATAATAAATTGTTTATTTTGAATGACGATGGAGTTCTGACCATTGCCAAACCGGATATTAAAAAATATATCCAGATCGATCAGATCAAATTGTTTGATGGACAGGACGCCTGGGCCCCGATCGCTGTGGCAGACGGATATATGGTACTGCGCGATTCGAAGCGAATGATCGGAATGAAAATAGCAGTTGAATGATTATAATTGTTGAGCATTTCCTCAGCAGGTAATTAAAACCACGGAGACACTGAGATCACGAAGTTTCACGGAGTCATCTCTGTGTTTCTCTGTGTTCTCAGTGTCCTCGTGGTGAGTATTTTAGGGAAAAATTTTGAACAGAAAACTGATCATATCGATTTTGGTGGTGCTGGCTGCAGTGATTGTGGTGCTGATTGTGACCGACGTGATGAATTCGAGGCCTGACAAAAGGCCCGATAACCCTTATGAGTACACGGTGGATCAG
Organism: Porphyromonadaceae bacterium; assembly: GCA_007280905.1. Taxonomy (GTDB): domain Bacteria; phylum Bacteroidota; class Bacteroidia; order Bacteroidales; family UBA12481; genus UBA12481. The sequence goes on from QYQM01000063.1 coordinate 3,272, forward strand.
TTTACATCAGTTGATACTGCCTTGGTAAAATATACTGAGACGATCGATTTTACTTTTGGTGATTTAGATCTCCGTGGGATCGCATTTGCCAATAACCGGCTCTACCTGGTGGAAGATAATTACCTGATGGTGGTATCTCCTGAGGGAGAAAAATTAGCGAAATCAGAGCTGCCCGAATCGCCAGGATGCGTAACCGCTTCATCAGATGGCATTTACATCGGATTTAGAAACTATATCGGCCAATATGATCCGGATGGCAGGCTGGTGAAAAACTGGGAACCCCTGAACGACACCACAGTATTAACCAGCCTGGCGGTTACAGATTCTACGCTTTTTGCAGCCGATGCCGGTAACCGGAGGGTTTTGCGATATAAAACCAACGGAATCCTTTCAGGCAGCTTCACAGGAAAACGCGATAGTGCCGACCTGCACGGGTTCATCATTCCGAGTCCTTATTTCGATTTGGCTGTGAATTCCGACGGCGAATTGTGGGTGGTGAATACGGGTAAGCATGCTTTTGAAAATTACACATTCGACGGGCAGCTAAGGGGTTTCTGGGAAAATGCAGCCATGACCATCGACGGATTTTCAGGGTGCTGCAATCCGGCACACATGGCGGTTTTGCCCGATGGGTCGTTTGTGACCGCCGAAAAGGGAATGGTCAGAATCAAGATACACAAGGCTTCGGGAGAAGTGCTGGCTGTAGTGGCTCCGCCCGAGGAATTCAAAGGTGAAACCTACGCCCCGGATCTGGCGGTTAGCCCGTCGGGAGATATTTATGCGCTTGATTACGAACGCAAAATGATAAGGGTCTTTCAACTTAAAAAGTAAACATGAACCGGAAAACCTTCATAAACAATTCAGGCCGGTTGATCCTCCTCGGAGGATTGGTTTACCTGACCGGGTCGATCATTTTCAAACGAAAAGTATCGGCCTCAGGCAAATACGTCTGGCAGATCGATCCGTTCAAATGCATGCAATGCGGGCGATGCTCAACGCAGTGTGTTAGGGAAATATCGGCTGTCAAGTGTGTGCATGCATACCAGCTTTGCGGTTACTGCGACCTGTGCGGCGGATATTTCAAGCCCAATACGCATAAACTGAACACAGGGGCCGAAAGCCAGCTTTGTCCGACTGGTGCCTTGAAGCGCAAATACGTGGAAGAACCATTTTTTGAATATAAAATCGATGAAAAGCTTTGCAATGCCTGCGGAAAATGCGTAAAGGGCTGCGGATCATTTGGTAACGGATCGCTTCAGCTTCAGATCCGGCATGACCTCTGTCAGAATTGCAACGAATGTTCTATCGCCAGAATGTGTCCAACGAACGCCATCAGCCGGGTGCCCATCGAGGCAGCTTATCAGATCAAGGGGGATTTTAAAAATCCGGCTCTTACGAATCCGAAGTAATGAAGTGGCTCAAAATCATATTGTTTTTACTGCCATTATTATTGGCATTCTCTGATCTGGAGGCTCAGCAGCGGTTCCCGAAACCGGAATTCCACACCAAATATACCCAGCCAACGCCAACCACTCCGGAGCCCCGCGGTGTCGGGATGGAATTTGTTGATGTACTGGTTCTTCTGGTGGTACTCAGTTTAACATCGTGGTTCGCGATTAAAAAGAGATCACGAAACGGAATTCTTCTGCTGACGGTCTTTTCTGCGATCTATTTTGGATTCTACCGCAACGGGTGTATCTGTTCGGTGGGGTCCGTACAAAACGTCGCACTTGCTTTTGCTGATCCGAAGTACGTTATCTCCCTTTATGCCCTCCTTTTCTTCCTTTTGCCTTTAATCTTCAGCCTTTTTTTTGGCCGCGTTTTCTGCGGTGCGGCGTGTCCGCTCGGGGCCATTCAGGATCTGCTGATATACAAGCCAATAACCATACCGGCCTGGTTGCGGAAAACACTCGGGTTCATCCCCTATCTGTATTTAGGCCTCGCTGTGCTGTATGCAGCCACCGGAACCGAATTCATTATCTGCCGGTATGATCCGTTTATCGGGATCTATCGGATGAACGGCCCGCACCTGATGATTTATCTTGGGATCGCCTTTTTGCTGATGGGTCTGTTTATCGCCCGCCCCTATTGCCGGTTTTTTTGTCCCTTCGGTGCGATTCTGAATGTTTTCTCCAGATTCAGCCGGCGCCATTTGTCGGTTTTTCCGACCAAATGTATTCAATGCAAGCTTTGCACCACAGCATGCCCGTTTGAAGCGATCGATTTTCCGGATGAAGAAAAAACCAAACCCGATACTAAAAGCAATACCCGGAGGTTTATCCTGTATATGGCCCTGATTCCGGTTCTGATGCTTGCCGGATCATGGATCGGATCGAAATCCCATGTCTTCCTGTCGAAAGCGCATCCGGATGTATATCTGGCAGAGTTGCTCATTTCGCATCCGGAGTTGAAGACCGATTCGAAAAACATCGATATCCAGACATTTCTGGCTTCAGGAAAATCGCTGGAAACCCTCGTTGCCGAAGCGCAGGTCATCCGTGATAAATTCTATACAGGAAGCTGGATATTAGGGGCTTTCCTGGGCCTGGTGATCGGATTAATGGCCATGAACCAGATCATTTTCCGGCGCAGGGAAGATTATCAGGCCAATAAAGGCAATTGCTACAGCTGCGGGAGATGTTTAGATTATTGTCCGGTTGAATAAGATAAAAAACCACGGAGACACAGAGAACACAGAGAAACACGGAGATGATTACTCAAAGATATATAAATGAAATTTTATACAAGATAATTGGCTGTGCGATTGAAGTACATAAGCACCTGGGTCCAGGATTGCTCGAATCGGTTTATGATGCGTGTTTGATTGATGGATTACCTGACAGCTCAAACCCATAGCAATTGTTAACATGCAAGACACCCAGGATAATATAAAACTATTCGGAAATCTTATAACGGTATCAGGTATATTCTGCCTGGCTGTTGCACTGCTCCTGCTGATCAATTACTGGCATATCAGGCAAACCAAGCCGCTCGAAACCGAAGCGCTCAAATCACTCGTTCAGCAATTTCAGGCTGACCCCGAAAGCGAGGCCCTGAAAAAAGACATCAGAAGTCTCGACCTGCTTGCCCGGAAAGCTTTTTTCACCAGCCAGTGGCAGATTAAAGCCGGTGCATTATTGCTTCTTTTTGGCGCCATCGCATTTGCCACCTGTCTGAGAATCTATCATACCATGAAAGCCCGGATCCTGGAGCCGCTGATTGACGGAGTGGATTCCAAGGTTACCAGGATGCTTTCTCAACGCTGGATACTCATCACCGGAGGCCTTTTGCTCGGATCAGCACTCGTAGTCTCCTTTCTGACAACTGATTACCTAAAGATCTATGAAGAAACAGGAACAGTCGTTCAAGCTCCTGCCGAGCCAGCAGTTAAGGTGGCAGTTGTCGACAAAGACGAGAAGACGGGAAGACAGAAGACGGAAGACGGAGGACAAGAAGACGGGAAGACGGTAGTTGGTGACGCAGGTGCACTTGTCATCCCGGCGAAGGCCGGAACCTCACCACTCAGCTCCGCAGGTGTACTTGTCACTCCGGCGAAGGCCGGGGCCCCCTCGCTTAACACGGATTTTCGCAATAATCACCCCTCTTTCCGCGGACCCTGGGGGCAGGGGATTTCCTATCATACCGGGATACCGGTGGATTGGGACGGCCCCACGGAGAAAAATATCAAATGGAAGGTTGCACTTACGAAGAAGGGAAATAATTCTCCGGTGATCTGGAGCGATAAACTTTTTATTGCCGGTGCTGATAATGAATCGGAGGTGGTGTACTGTTTTAACCGCCTGGACGGCAAATTACTCTGGGAGCAGGATGCGAAGGATATTCCGGGATCACCCGCGGTACCGCCAAAAGTTACCGCAGATACCGGGCTATCGGCCCCCAGCGTTACCACTGATGGCCAGCAAGTTTATGCTATATTCGCCACCGGCGATATCCTCGCTCTCGATATGGAAGGAAAACGCATCTGGGCCAAAAGCCTGGGTGTTCCGGATAACCATTACGGACACTCCTCCTCGCTGATCTGCTGGAAAGATAAAGTAATCATACAGTTTGACACCAATAAGGGCGGACGGCTACTGGCTTTGAACAGCCTGACGGGCGAAATCAGCTGGGATACCCCCAGGAAAGCGAAAATATCCTGGTCGTCCCCGATCATGGCCGAGATCGACGGAAAGCTCCAGATTATCACTACCTCCTCTCCAACGGTTGCCGGATATGATTTCGATTCAGGGGCTCAACTCTGGGCCATTGACTGTTTATCGGGTGAAGTCGGACCCTCTGCTGCCTTTGCCGATGGCTTGGTTTATGCTGCAAATGAATATGCCAGGCTCGCCGCCATCAAACCTGGGCCCACACCGGTAATAGTTTGGGAATCTGACGAATACCTACCGGAGGCTGCCAGCCTGGCCGTCAGTAACGGATTGCTCTTCATCGCTACCAGTTACGGGATGTTTGCCTGCTATGACTCCAAAACAGGCAAGAAGCAGTGGGAAAAGGAGTACGGACAGGGATTTTACGGGTCACCGATGATAGCAGAAGGCAAAGTTTATGTGATGGACCGCAGCGGTGCCATGCATATTTTCAAGGTCGACCGCACCCTCACAAGCCTGGGTGATCCCATCCTGGGCGAAAAATCCGTGGTCACACCAGCCTTCGCCGATGGGGCGATCTACCTGAAAGGAGAGAAGTCGTTGTTTGGTATAGAAACTATTCGGCAGCAAAAGAAATGATACAAAAACCACGGAGACACAGAGAGCATAGAGAAACACAGAGTTGTTAGTTCCGTGGAACTCCGTGTTCTCTGTGCCTCTGTGGTAAGTATTTACAAATCGGCCAATGAATGTGATGGCGATTGGACAAAATGAAGAAAATAAAAGAAGATATTGAATCGATATTGACGCTAACCGGCACCGGCCGGGAGACGGTTATACCCATATTACAGGCCATTCAGAAAAAATACAATTATTTGCCTGAAGAGGCTCTGAGACAGGTTTGTTCGGTAACCGGTATCACTCCCGAGCAGATCATCGGTGTGGCCAGCTTTTATTCTCAGTTCCGGCTGAAACCGGTTGGCAAGCACATGATCCGGGTATGTGTTGGCACTGCCTGTCATGTGAAAGGTTCTTCCCTGATTTTTGATGCCATGCACCGTGAGCTCAAGCTGACCGGCCAGGAGGAAACAGATGCCAATGGCCTGTATACACTTGAAAAAGTAAGCTGCTTAGGCTGTTGTACCCTGGCCCCGGTAGTTCAGATTGATGGAATCACTTACGGACATGTGGCTCCCGATCAGGCCGGAAAGATCCTGGAGGACTTTCAAAGGCAGAAGGGAAAGACGGTAAGAAGATTGTTTAGAACGGGAGAAGGTACGGAAATAGAAGGAGAGATCCGCATCGGTTTGGGTTCCTGCTGCGTAGCCAGCGGCAGTGAGTCCATTCGTGAGGCCGTTGAAGAAACGGTGAGCGATAATGGGTTGCGGGTAAAACTGAAATCAGTGGGCTGTGTGGGGATGTGCCACCAGGTTCCCCTGATGGAGATCGTTCCAACTGAAGGAGACCCTGTTTTGTACACCCATGTGGATCCCAAAGATGTAAAGAGCATCATTGAAAAGCATTTTAATTCTCCGTCCCTATTAAAAAGATTAAGTGTCAAAGCATTAAACCTGATCGAATCCATCCAGGACGACAGTCACTGGGAAGGCATTGAACGATATTCATCGGAAGTCAGGGAAAAACACATCTCTTCATTCCTTGGCCGGCAGGTTCCCCTGGCAACCGAATTCAGGGGTGTGATAAATCCTCTTGATATTCAGGAATATGAGAGCCGCCAGGGTTTTGTTGCTTTGCGGAAATGCTTAAGCGATCTGACTCCGGAGATGGTAGTTCAGGAAATCCGCGAGAGCAGTGTCCGCGGCCGCGGAGGAGCCGGATTTCCAACCGGGATTAAATGGGAATTGGTAGCCAGGCAGGAAGCTGCGGTTAAATATGTGATATGCAATGGAGATGAGGGAGATCCGGGTGCCTTTATGGACAGGATGTTGCTCGAATCTTATCCTTACCGGGTGATCGAGGGAATGCTCATCGCCGGGTATGCCGTAGGTGCCAGAGAAGGTTATTTTTATATCCGGGCGGAATATCCGCTTGCGGTGAGCCGCATACGGCAGGCTTTACAGCTTTGCCGTGAGGGAGGGATTATCGGTCCAAATATCTTTGGAAGTTCTTATTCTTTTGATATCCATCTATATGAAGGGGCAGGTGCTTTTGTTTGCGGTGAAGAGACCGCACTGATCGCCTCCATAGAGGGAAAACGGGGCTTCCCGCATCTGCGTCCGCCCTACCCCGCTGAATCGGGACTCTGGAATGCCCCGACACTGGTGAACAATACAGAGACATTTGCCCTGGTATCCTGGATCATCCGTAAAGGTGCAGCTGCGTTCAACCGGCTTGGAACCGACAAAAGCAAGGGAACAAAGGTATTTGCCCTGGCCGGTAAAATCAATAGGGGCGGACTGATTGAGGTACCGATGGGGATCACTATCCGGGAGATTGTAGAAGAGATCGGTGGAGGTATTGCCAACGGAAAAAAATTCAAAGCCATCCAGATCGGAGGCCCATCGGGAGGATGTATCCCGGAATCCCTTGCCGATACACCCATCGATTTTGAATCCATGGTTGAACTTGGAGCCATGATGGGATCTGGCGGATTGGTAGTGCTCGATGAAACCGACTGCATGGTCGACATGGCCCGGTACTTCCTCTCGTTCACTCAAAAGGAGTCATGCGGAAAATGTACCTTCTGCCGGATCGGTACCCGCCGGATGCTCGACATACTCGACCGCCTCTGCTCAGGACAAGGAAAGGCAAGCGACCTTGCTGAGCTGGAGAAGTTAGCTGGATGGACGCAGAAAGGGAGCCTTTGCGGACTGGGGAAAACGGCTCCGAATCCGGTACTTACCACCCTTCGGTATTTCAGGGAAGAGTATGAGGCTCATCTCGCAGGGCATTGCCCGACCGGAAAATGTATGGATCTGATTACGTACACCATCAATGATAAATGCAACGGCTGTACCTTGTGTGCACAGAAATGCCCGGTAGATGCCATCGAATTCCGACCGCATGAACAGCATGAAATCGATCTTGAAAAATGTATCAAATGCGACACCTGCCGGTTGGTTTGTCCGGTTGATGCGGTTTTTAAAGGCTGAAAAAAAAAGATGATTGAACTGACTATCGACGGAAAAAATCTGAGTGTAGAAACCGGAACCACGGTGATGGAAGCTGCACTGCAACTGGATATTCAGGTCCCGTCGATGTGCTACAACAGCGATCTTCCCCATTTTGCCTCCTGCATGATCTGCATGGTAAAGGATACAAATAATGGCAGATTATTCACTTCGTGCACGGTAAAGGCTACAACGGGCATGAATATAATTACGATGGATGAGGAAATTCATGAAGCCCGAAAAACTGCACTGGACCTGTTGCTGAGTGATCATGTCGGCGATTGCGAGGCTCCGTGCCAAATCAGCTGTCCGGCCCACATGGATATCCCCCTGATGAACCATTTGCTGGCGGATGGAGAATTCGGCAAAGCCTATGATGTTGTGATTGAAGATATTGCACTGCCCTCCATCCTCGGCCGGATCTGCCCGGCTCCCTGTGAGGGCGCCTGCCGGAGGAAATCGGTGGATGAAGCGGTTTCGATATGTTTATTAAAGAGATTTGCGGGAGACCTCAGTGCAGCGTCAAGGGGTCCCCGCCTTCGCGGGGATGACAACAGCACTGTGGCGATTATCGGTTCCGGCCCCCATGGTCTCTCAGCAGCCTGGTATTTGCAATTATTCGGATACCCGTGTACAATATTTGATAAAAATCCATTGCCGGGCGGTGCACTGAGATATTCGGTGCCAAAAGAGAAACTGCCCGAAGAGATATTGAATCTCGAGATTGAACGGATCAGGCAGGCCGGGGTGGTTTTTCAGATGAACTCTGATATTGATCCCGACCGGATGAAAGAATTAGAGCAAACATATGATGCAGTAGTTTACCCGCTGGAGAAAGCACCGAAGATGGCAATTAAAGCCTCTGCGCTGGGCAAAGAAGCTGCGTGGAAAGTCCGGCAAAAACTCACCGGGCAACCGGTCACCGGCGAACCCCGGATGTTCAACTCCCGTTTTGGCCGGCTGCAGGAAACCGAATCGATGGAATATCTGAAAGAATCGGTACCCGGTAACCGCATCGAACCCGCCGGTGGTTTACAAGAAGGCCTGACACCGGAAGAGGTTATGGCCGAGGCAGCGAGATGCCTCCATTGCGAATGCCGGAAACCGGACAGTTGTTTATTGAGGATTTATTCAAACGAATATAGGGCCGATCAGAAACGGTTCCAGGGACCCCGGCGCAAGCCGGTCACCAAGCAATTTCAGCACGATACCGTGGTTTATGAGCCGCAGAAATGCATTAAATGCGGCATTTGCGTAAGGATTGCTGCCAAACACCAGGAAGAGTATGGGCTCACCTTCATCGGTCGCGGATTCGATGTGGTGATCGGAGTTCCGTTTAGCGAGTCGATCCGCGAAGGACTGACCCACACGGCCGAGGAAGCGGCAAATGCTTGTCCGACAGGGGCGTTGGCGATGAAAGGAGGGAGGAAGTGAGGGGGGTAGTGCTGTTCATATTGTTAGGGGTGGCATTCGTACAGCGTGACGGGGTCCAGGCCTACGCCGGGATGACAAGTGCTTTGGCGGAGATGATAATTCCCCAAAAAGGAGAAGCGCGGGGCAATCAGGCGCTGACGGGGGTGGTGAACGAAAGCCTCCCGGACAAGCTACGCCAGCTTTGGTCATTCAAGGCAGGCGATGAGATCAAGGCATCGCCGGTGGTTAGCGGAAATACGGTGGTAGTGGGCTGCATGGACGGATATGTGTATGCACTCGACCTGAACGGAAAATTGCTCTGGAAAGTGAATACCGGCAATGGGATTGAGGCTCCGGCACTGATCCTGGATAATACCGTTTATGTGGGCAATCTCACCGGCATCCTGTATGCCCTTAACCTGAAAGATGGTAAAGAAAAATGGCAGTATAAAACGGATGGTCAGATCAGCGGTTCAGCCAACTGGTGGAAATTGGGCAACTCAATACGCATATTGGTAGGCAGTTACGATTATAATCTGCATTGTGTGGATGCTGCAACCGGCAAAGGATTGTGGAAATATGAATCCGACAATTTCATCAATGGCGCGGCTGCCTGTGTGAACGGTATAGCCATTTTCGGCGGCTGCGACGGATTTCTTCATGTGGTGGATATCGCCAGCGGAAAGCTTTCAATCAAAGTCGATGTTGCCACCTATGTTCCCGGATCCACGCCAACCGTGAATGCACTGTCATACGTTGGCGATTATGATGGGGGATTCTCCTGCGTCAGCATCACGGAGAAAAAGATTATCTGGAAATACAGCAATGATAAGGTACAGCTGCCTTTTGTTGCTTCGGCTGCCGTTTCCGGTGACCGGGTAGTGACCGGAAGCCGCGATAAGCAGGTATATTGTTTCGGTAAAACCGACGGAAAACTGATCTGGAAATACAACACGGGCGAAAAGGTGGATGCATCACCCCTGATTTGTCAGGATAAAATCCTGATCGCCAATATGCGCGGCGACCTCATCATCCTTAAACTTTCAGATGGGAAACCTGTTTCAATTTATGAGCTCGGCACACCGGTTTTCAGCAATCCTGCCGTGGCAGGAGGACAAATTTTTACGGGAGCCGGTGACGGAACGCTTTATTGCCTGGGAAAATGAAAATAATGTTGTCGGTTATCGGTTGTCTGTTGTCGGTTTGACTTCACTCCGGATAACTGATAACTGCCAACTGACAACTGATAACATTAAATCGCAAATCGTATGCGGATTATTCACATCATTCCGGGATCAGGAGGCAGTTTTTACTGCGGTAACTGCCTGCGCGACAGTAAATATGTAGTGGCATTACGAAAAATGGGTCATGAGGTGATCAAAGTTCCGATGTACCTGCCGCTTTTTGCCGATGAGCATGATCTCAATGATATTCCTGTATTTTACGGAGCCATCAGCATATACCTCAAACAGTTGTATCCGTTTTTCGAGAAGGCCCCCAAGTGGTTCGATAAGATCCTCAATTCAAAACCGATGCTGAAGATGGCCGCCGGAATGGCCGGTTCAACGCGGGCTAAGGGTTTGAGCGAGATGACCATTTCGATGCTCAAGGGCGAGCATGGTCATCAGCATGAAGAACTCGACCGGATGATTGATTGGATCAGGCATCATTACGCTGCTGATGTGGTACATCTCTCCAATGCCTTGCTATCCGGATTAGCCCCGCGCATCAAGGAAAAGCTGGGAGTGAAGGTATTCTGCTCGCTCCAGGATGAGGATGTCTGGATCGACGTTATGAAGCCTGAATTCCGCGAAGAAGCCTGGAATCTTATGCATGCGAATGCCAGTTCCATTGATCGGTTCATCTCGGTAAGTCACTACTTTTCAACCTTTATGAAAGAGCGGATAGACATACCGGATGAAAAGGTCAAAACGATCTACCTTGGAATTGATCCTGCTGATTATGAACATGTTCCAATATCTGAAAAACCCAGAAATATTGGATTTATATCGAGGATGTATGAAGAAAACGGGTTGGATATCCTGGTCGAAGCTTTCATCAGCCTGAAGGACAGGCAAGGATTTCAGGATGTTAACCTGATCCTTACGGGTGGGTCGACTGGTGACGACAAGCACTATATCAATAAGTTAAGGAAAAGGATCGACGAGTGCGGGTTGCATGATCAGGTTGAATTTCTGGAAGATTTCGAAGAAAAGGGTCGGAAAGAGTTTTTCAGGAAAGTTTCAGTGGTATCCGTTCCGGTACGGATTGGCGAAGCATTTGGTTTATACCTGCTGGAATCCATGGCCTCAGGTGTGCCCGTGGTTCAGCCTGCATTGGGAGCTTTTCCGGAGATCATCCGGAAATCGGGTGGAGGAATTGTATATGAGCCTAATCAACCTGAAATATTGACCGAATCTCTCGCCAAACTATTATCGGATCCGCAACAACTTGCCGGATTGAGCCAATCGGGCTATGAAGGCGTTCACCGGTATTTCGATATTTTTACCCATGCCAGGGAATTGATCACTGCTTATGAAACGAAATGAGCATGAATGATAAAGAAGTCTTACTCCGTCTGGATAATATCCGGAAAGAATACGGGGTTCCCGGTACGGCTAATCGACGCACTGTCCTGTCGAAGCTCTCTCTTATTGTTAACCGGGGTGAAAGCATCGCAGTTATTGGTCCATCCGGCTCCGGTAAAACGACGTTGTTAAACCTGATCGCTGCTTTAGACAAGCCTGATGCGGGTTTGGTTGAGTTTAACGGCCGTGATCTGGCCAAATTAACTGCAAATGAATTGGATACGTACCGGAACCGTTCCATTGGACAGATTTTTCAGCTGCATCATTTATTGCCGCAGTGCACCTTGCTTGAAAATATCTTGATTCCCACTCTGGCCAGGCCGGATAAAACAAAACGGTTGTTTTACCGGGAGCGGGCCGAAGGTTTGGTTAAGCGCATGGGCCTGTGGGAGATGCGAAACCAGTATCCGGGACAACTTTCCGGTGGGGAATGTCAGCGTACCGCTATAGCCCGTGCACTGATCATTGATCCTGATCTTCTATTAGCCGATGAGCCCACCGGCGCTCTTGATGAAGCCAATGCTGCGAATTTGATTGAGTTATTAACTGAAATCAACAAACTTGATGGGAAGACCATCATTTTGGTGACGCACTCGGCTGAACTGGCAGGGAGGATGGGGAGGGTGCTGGAGTTGAAGGACGGAAAAATTTAAAAAATGCCAGTATTAATTGCCATGGCATTTATGCCGTGGATAAGATGGATAACGAAGCAATTTTTGGGTTTAAGCCCAATGTCTTCTATATCAATCACTTATCCACTAGCTAAAGCTAGTGGCAATTGATAATTGAATACTGGTATATGAACTAATCGGCACATTGGCACATTGGCAATTTCTTTAATTAACATATTAGCATATTAACCAATTAGCATATTTATATTGAATTTTAATCGCCTGATATTTAGTAGTTTGTGGCATTATCGCCGGCGCAGCCTCACGGTGGCGCTGGGAATGGCGATCGGTATGGCGGTGATCACCGGGGCTTTGGTGACCGGCGATTCGGTGCGGAGCGGACTGCAGAACCTGGTTGGGATCCGATTGGGCAATGTTGACCTGTCGGTCACCGCGGGCGACCGGTACATCACGGATTCGCTGGCTATACGGATGTCGGCCGAACTGGGGATTCCGGCTACCACGGTGCTGTTGTTGGAGGGCTCGGCGACGGCCGGCGGCGGGACGAAACGATTACCCAAGGTACAAGTGTTCGGCGTGGAGCAGGCATTCCGCGGAGTGCTCGGCC
>QYQM01000098.1 GCA_007280905.1 Porphyromonadaceae bacterium
CCCCAACCCCTCCCTTATGAAGGGAGGGGCTAACCGCCCTTAATCTCCTTTAACACTGATGACTGCTTTAGCTGCTTCCCCTCCTTTCTAAGGAGGGGGCAGGGGGAGGTACTTTGCGGGAAAGGCACTGCGAATTAGAATAGTCGCCTCAAGTGCCTGTCGATCAGATTAGTGTATACCTGCTCTTCGATCGGATCGCGGTAATAATCCAGTGCATCCATAAATTCTTTGCCCATTTCGGCAGCTACTTTGTAGGATATATGAATCAATTGCCTGAAGTGGGGGTTGTAATCACGGCAAGTTTGATCGTGGATCAGGGTATTTGCAAAGTGGGCCGAACTCCAGGTGAGAACTTCTTTTGAAGGAGGGAGTTTTTCGGTATCGATATGAAGGACCGATAAATAGGGAGCAGCCAGTTCATCAAACCTGATACTGCCCTGATGATAAATCTCCTTAGCTATCCGCAAGCCTTCACCACCGCCCCTGGCCAACCCGATTACCTCTTCGAGCCACGTTGTTCCGGCTGTTTTAATGTGAATGCCTGCTTCGTATTTTTTAACAAGATTACGAATGACGGGGTAAATGGAGAATTTGTCGGAACCCGAATGAACGCTAAGTTTTATATCTTGCTGGAACTCCATTTGTTCTTTTGCAGCTTGTAATATCCGGATATCCTGTTCAAATTCCTCTGCAAACAGCTCTGTGTTACCTTCATAATCAACTCCTTTTGGGAACATTCCGGTAAATTTCGGGGCGATGGTTTGAGGTACAACATTCAGATATTTCAGCTCTTTCAGGATGAAATACAGATCCAGTGGGCTTTGTGCTAAAGGCACTTCATCCATCGAAATTTCGGCAATAAACCCAACTGTTTTATTTGACAAAATATAATCATGTAAAAGCTTGACTTCATGTATGGCAGTTAAATACATGTCAGCGAACCGGTGTAGATCGAAATTTGAAACTGCTTCTGAGAAACCTGGAATACTCAGGTTTGCAGTACGTTTCAAAAAATCCGCCTTCAGTTTCGTTTCCACCGGCTGGCCGATAAAGTGCGCCACGTCGATTGTGAAAAAGTTGCTGTAATCCACGAATTTATCTACATTATTCAGGGTGATGTGGTCGGCATCGACATAATAATTTCCATTCCAGTTATTGGCCTTAACGGCTTCATCAGCCTCCTGTTTGACTGCTTTTTGGTTTGTTCCAACCAGCTCATGCTCACGGTTCGATTTGTTCCAAACCGGCACAACAGGAAATCCCAGCCGGTTAATCTCCTGAATCGCCCTGAGCTGCGCCTTGCCTTCCCGGCCGAACCGGTCGCCAACGCCGAACGATAACTTATCTAATTTCATCCGATAATCGCTTATTAGGTAAATACTCACCACGGAGGCACAGAGAACACGGAGCTCCACAAAGTAATCATCTCTGTGTTTCTCCATGTTCTCTGTGTCTCCGTGGTTTTTTGTACAATTTCTTTTGCTGCTGAATAGTAGCCTTATTTATCAGAAATCAAAATAGTCTTTAGCATTACCATAACAAATACCCTCGACCAATGCTCCGAGCCACTTTTCGTCGTCGGGCCATTCGCCGCGCTCAACCGATTCGCCGATGAAGTTGCAAAGGATCCGGCGAAAATATTCATGACGGGGGTAGGAGAGGAAGCTTCGTGAGTCGGTTAGCATGCCGATGAAGCGACTCAGTAAACCGAAATTCGCCAGTGTTTTAAGTTGTGTTTCCATACCATTTTTTTGGTCCAGGAACCACCAGGCCGAACCCCATTGGATTTTACCCGGAACCGATCCGTCCTGGAAATTCCCGGTCATTGAGGCAAGGACCTCATTATAAGCGGGATTCAGGTTGTACAGTATGGTCTTGGCGAGTTTGCCTTCTGATTCAAGCTGATCGAGAAAGCGAGCCAATGGTTTAGCTAATGGCAGATCACTAATGGAATCGAAGCCCGAATCCGGGCCTAATTCACGTAAACCCCTGGTATTGGTACTCCGCAAAGCACCCAGGTGGAATTGCTGCACCCAGCCTTGGTCGGCATCGAGGCGGGAAAGGAAGAGGAGGAGGGCCGTTGTGAGTTGTCGGCTGTCAGTTGTCGGTTGTAAGGGTTGTGATTGTTGTGATTGTTGTGATTGTTGTGATTGTTGTGATTGTTGCAGGTTGCAGGTTTCGGGTTGGCGGAGGGATTGGAATAAAGATTCGATTTCGGATTGGGTGAAACTTGCGGACGGGAAAGTTTCCAGGCCATGATCGGATAACCGGCAGCCGTGGTTATGGAAATAATCGTGGCGGATCCGGATGGCTTCGAGGAGATTATTGTAATGATTAATCGAAATTCCGGTGATTTCGGAAAGGGTATCGACATACCGGTTCCAGGATTCGGACTGATCTAAAGCCAGAATTTTATCCGGCCGCCAGGTCGGTAATACTTTAACTTTCCATCCGGATTCAAAGATCTGACGGTGGTAATCGAGTGAATCCAGCGGATCATCAGTGGTGCAGATCACTTCAACATTCATTTTTTCGAGGAGAGGGCGGACGGAGAAATCTGGCTGATGGAGCAAA
The DNA here is from genome assembly GCA_007280905.1 of Porphyromonadaceae bacterium. Taxonomy (GTDB): domain Bacteria; phylum Bacteroidota; class Bacteroidia; order Bacteroidales; family UBA12481; genus UBA12481. The sequence continues at coordinate 2,575 of QYQM01000098.1, forward strand.
CCGGACACTGATTCGAATATGGAGTGACTAGTGACTGGTGACAAGTGACTGGTGATTCCAAAGTATCGCTGGAGTTCAAGGTGGGTCCAGTGATAAAGCGGATTGCCTAACGTGTACGGAACAGTTTCGGCCCATTTCTCGAATTTTTCGTAATCACTGGAATCACCGGTGATGAATTGCTCCGGGATACCGTTGGCCCTCATAGCCCGCCATTTATAATGGTCTCCGTAAAGCCAAGCCTGGGTGATATTCTCAAACTGGTGGTTCTCGGCAATCATCCGGGGATTCAGGTGCGAATGGTAATCGATCACCGGCATTTTGGCTGCATACCCGAAATAGAGGCGCTCGGCGGTGGTGTTGGTGAGCAGAAAATTGGCATCAAGAAATGGCTTCATATTTACTTTGTTTTCTTTAGGCACTCTAGGCACTCTTCTCTAATACCACTGAGTATGAAAAAACTCTCCCCTGGGCCGGTCGATCCGCTCATACATATGGGCACCGAAATAATCCCGCTGGGCTTGTAACAGGTTGGCCGGCAGTCGTTCACAACGGTATCCGTCAAAGAAGGAGAGGGCGGCGGAAAGCGCAGGTACAGGTATTCCGTTTAATACGGCATCAGATATTACTTTTCGCCATGAGCCTTGAACCTTTTCCACTTGATCCTTAAAGAATGGATCCATTAACAGGTTTGTGAGGTCAGGGTTCCGGTCGTAAGCCTCTTTGATCTTGCCCAGAAAGGCCGATCTGATAATACAGCCGCCTCTCCACATCAGCGCGATCCCGCCATAGTTGAGGTTCCAGCCATATTCCTTCGCTGCAGCCTGCATCAGCATGTAACCCTGTGCATAGGAAATGATTTTGGAAGCATATAAAGCCCGGCGAAGATCTGTCTTCCAGTCTTCTGTCTTATAGTCTTCCGTCTTCCAGTCTTCCAGTCTTCCAGTCTTAAAGTCTTCAGAACTCAATGCTTCCGCCGCTTTGATCCGCTCCTCTTTCATGGCCGAAAGGCTCCTGGAGAAAACCGATTCGGTGATCAGGGTGAGTGGAACTCCGAGCTCCAGCGCGGCCTTGCAGGTCCACTGACCTGTCCCTTTCTGGCCGGCTGCATCGAGTATAAAATCGACCAGGGGGAGTCCATCCACATTTTTAAATTTCAGGATATCGGCCGTAATTTCAATCAGATAGCTGTCGAGTTCACCCTTGTTCCATTCGGCAAAAATCTTCGACATTTTATCTGGCGACAGGCCAAGGTGATCTTTCATTATCTGATACACTTCGCAGATCAGCTGCATATCGCCATATTCGATCCCGTTATGCACCATTTTTACGAAATGGCCGGCTCCGTTTTCACCCACCCATTCGCAGCAGGGTGTTCCACCTTCAACTTTTGCGGCAATGGTCTGAAAGATAGGCTTAACCAATGGCCAGGCAGCTTTTGAACCTCCGGGCATGATCGAAGGACCCTTCAGGGCTCCCTCCTCGCCACCGGATACCCCCGTACCTATAAAGAAAAGGCCTTTGCTTTCGATATAGGTTGTCCGCCTGTTGGTATCCGGATAATGGCTGTTACCGCCGTCGATGATCACATCGCCCGGCTCAAGGAGCGGAATCAGCCGTTCAATCAGGTCATCCACGGGCTGCCCGGCTTTCACCATCATCATTACCTTTCTGGGGCGTTCCAGTGAACCTGCGAATTCTTCGAGAGTATGAAATCCTGCAATCGATTTGCCTTTGGCACCACCCGCCAGAAATTTGTCAATCCGCTCGGTTGTGCGGTTAAATACGCTAACCAGGAATCCTTTGCTGGCCATATTTAACACCAGATTTTCGCCCATCACGGCGAGACCGATGAGGCCAATGTTGGATAAGTGGTTCACAGTTGATGGTTTTTATCAGGATTTGATTCCCAGCGTTCGGGATATTTATTTCGTTGTTGTTCAAATGTTTCCGGTGATTCACGGAGGCGACGGTCGTCCGCCATGATATCGTATGCAGCCACTGATCCGTTTTGCCTTATCACGACCCCCTTTTTTGTGAGGGATGGGAGCGAGGTCATACTTAATTGAAAATATTCCGACACGGCTTCAACCACCATCTTCGTCGCATTATACTTCCCTTCAACTGAATACCCTGCAATATGAGGTGTCGCAATGCTTGTAAGGTTTAGCAACTCCCGGTTAATATGGGGTTCATTATTCCACACGTCCAAAACCAGCTCAACTCCCCTTAACCCCCTTAACGTCCTTAACTCCCGTAACGCCCTCACAACTTCGCTTTCTTCCATGACCTCTCCTCTGGAGGAGTTAATCAGGATGGCTCCAGGCTTCAATGCTTCCTGAAATTCCCGGTCGACCATTTGATAGGTTTTATCCTGACCCTCCCTGTTAAGAGGTATATGGAGGGAGATGATATCTGAATGAGCCAGCAGGTTTTTCAAATCGGTAAAACCAGTCAGACCTTCTGAACGGACGCGTGGCGGATCATTCAGGATCACTTGCATTCCCAGTTCACGGGCAATCTTTTCAACCTTCTTTCCAACGTAGCCTACTCCGATGATTCCCAAAATTTTATCTTTCAGATCAAAGCCTAACCGATTGGCCATTTCGTGGAGTGCGGCAGTAACATATTGTGCCACAGCTCCGGAATTGCATCCGGGTGCATTGGTCCAGCTAATTCCGTTTTCCTCACACCATTTCGTATCGATATGATCGAAACCGATGGTGGCGGTGGCAATAAACTTTACCCGGGTCCCTTCCAGTAATTTCTGATCGCAGCGGGTTCGGGTCCGGACGAGCAAACAGCCGGTATCCCGGAGATGCTCCCGACTGATCTGCCCGCCAGGAAGATAAAGAACCTCAGAATGAGGCTCAAACACTCCCCGGATAAATGGGATCCTATCGTCTATAACGATTTTCATTGGTTTGATAAAAGTAGTAAACCATGCTCAATCTTTACGCCGGTAGTTAATTTCTGTTACTGGATTTATAATATACGTTTTCAAAACCCCCGTCTTAATAGTTGATTGTTAATATAATAACAAAAAAAATTAGATCAGGTTATCATATTTTAAATAACTTTAATATTCCATCAATTCTCTAATGACTATGAAAGCCGTACGCTATCTCTTCCTGCTTGTGCTCCTGAGTTTTACCGGAAGCCTGTCGGCTGCATACCTGGAGTATGTGCCTCAAAAATTAACCCAGCCCAATGGGGCAGTCATTAATTGCTTTGCATCGGGAGATGAGTATTACCACTGGCTCCATGATGCAAATGGCTTTACAATCATTCAGAACCGGGAAACAGGATATTTTGTTTATGCCGATAAACTTGGGGATGATCTGATTCCAACAAGGCTGCTCCCAGGGGTCGATGATCCGTCAGCTGCAGCCCTCAAACCTGGTCTGAACATCAGTACCGAGAAATACCGGGAATATTTTGCCAACCGATTTAAGGAACCATCCATGAAATCGGCTCGTTCATTCTCCAATACGGGTGATTATAATAACCTGGTTATTTTTGTCAGGTTTAGTAACCAGAATGAGTATACCGAACTGTTGACCCATTATTCCACTGCTTTTAACGGAGCGGGAACGGTTTCGTTGACTGAGTATTTCAAGGAGGTTTCCAAATCTCAACTGAATATCAGCACAACTTTTTACCCAACTCCCAATGGCACTGCCATAATTAGCTACCAGGACAGTCACTCCCGGCGATATTTTCAGCCTTATAGCGGATCCAATCCCGATGGGTACCGAACTGATAATGAAAGTGTCAACAGGGAAATGACCCTGCTTAAGAATGCTTCTGAGTTTGTGAGCGCTCAGGTGATAGCCAGTGGAGTTAATTATGATCATGATAATGATGGTAATATTGACAACGTTTGCTTTATTGTGGAAGGGCCGACCGATGGTTGGAGTGACTTGCTTTGGCCGCATCGATGGGTTTTGTATACTTATGATGTAAGGATTGGCGATAAACGGGTGTATGATTTTAATTTCCAGCTGTCGGAAGCCCTTGGAGTAAGTGTTCTATGCCATGAAATGTTCCACTCTTTGGGTGCACCCGATTTGTATCGTTATGTAAATAATGATATTACGCCAGTCGGGCCCTGGGATCTGATGGCTCATAACAAGACTCCTCCCCAGCATATGGGTGCTTATATGAAGATGAAATACGGAAAGTGGTTCTCACAAATCCCTGCCATAACGAGCGACGGAACTTATTCTCTTAAACCGCTGGCATCTGATGGATATGCGGCTTACAAAATTTTATCCCCCAATTCAACCAATGAATATTTTGTGGTGGAATACCGGAAGGCCGCCGGCAGGTTTGAATCCAGCATCGTAGGATCCGGGTTAATCATCTACCGGGTGAATCCATCGCTGGATGGAAATGATCAAGGGCCACCGGATGAAGTTTATGTTTACAGGCAAAACGGCACCTCACGATCTGATGGGAATATAAACAATGCGACCTTCAGCTCCAGCGTGGGGCGGAATGATTTCGGGGATAATACAAGCCCTTCCGATTTTCTGAGCAATGGCACGGCAGGCGGCATCCACATTTTCAATATCGGGGCAATCGGTGAAACCATTACTTTTACCGTAGGAACGGGTGGAGCTTTGAACCCGCCCCGGGAGCTGACGGCAAATCTGGCAGGACGCAATGTTACCCTAACCTGGCAGAAACCGGAAACAGGCAGCGGAACTCTTGCCGGATATAAAGTTTTTCGGAACGGAGTTGCTATTTCCACCATCAACAACCCGAATACTCTGACCTTTTCGGAATCTGGCCTCGTTGACGGTAGCTACCAGTATCATGTAACAGCCAGGTATTCATCACCATCGGGTGAATCGGGTCCTTCAAATACGGTAACCGTTGACGTTAGTTCCGAGGCAAAACCAGATCTGATTATTACCAACCCGACCGTGGAACCCGCCAATGTTGAACCTGGCGGAACGATCAATGTGACCTGCAAACTGGAGAATAGAGGTTCAGCTCAGGCCGGATCAAGCATGCTTAGAATTTATCTTAGCCAGAATGAGATTTTTGATTCCGGTGACCGGCAACTCGCTTCGGGTTCAATGGATCCGCTGGACCCCGGTGCCACAAGGGATGTAACCGGCCAAAACATTCAGATTCCCTCCAATACCAATGTTGGTAATTGGTTCGTAATTTTTCTTGCTGATGCTGACGGCACGGTCAACGAATCCATAGAAAACAATAACCAGGCATCAGCTCCGGTGACCGTTGGAAACCCGGCCCTCAATCCGCCAAGGAACCTCGTTGCCCAGGTTTCTCCTGCGACTGTGAAGCTCAATTGGACTGAACCGGAACCGGGAGGCGGAACCCTGGCTGGCTATCGTGTTTACCGGAATGGAAATCTAATTGCAACGGTAGCCAACCCGGCCACCACGGAATACACCGATGCGGGCCTGGCACTGGGTGTCTACACCTATTATCTTACTGCATTTTATAGCGCACCAGCCGGTGAATCATCCCCGTCCAACGAAGTTTCGGTCACTCTCTCCAATGATGCAAAGCCCGATCTTACCGTTCAGAATCTTATTGTCACACCCGTTGAAGTATCCCCCGGGGGTTCCATTGATATTACCTGCTCCATTTTGAATATTGGTGCCGCTACAGCCGGAGCAAACGAGGTCCGGCTTTACCTTTCGCAGGATTTGAATCAGGATGATAATGATATTTACCTGGCATACGGTACCATTGATCCAATTGAGGCAGGTGCCAAAATCACCGTCAGCGGGGCGGATATTTCCCTGCCCGACAACCTGGCTTCCGGAACCTGGTATGCTCTCCTCATTGTAGATGCCGCCCAGGCCGTGGATGAAACGAATGAAGAGAATAATCAGGCCAGCACTCCTATTAAGGTTCAAGGCCTTGCTCCGGATCTTCTGATTACAAACATGGCATTGTTCCCTGCCATCATCACTCCAGGCAGTAATGTCAGGATAACCTTTAATGTTGCTAATAATGGCCCGGTTCAGGCTGCTCCGGTCAAGACAACCTTCTACCTTTCCGGCGACGAAACACTGGATCCATCTGACGCTTATCTATGTGATGTATCGACCCGGTTTCTGGGTGCGAAAGTTAATATTCTTATGTATAGCGGGTTTGTTATGTCGCCACAGATCACGCCCGGGCAATACTACCTGATTGGCATGGTGGATAAGGAAGGGGTAGTAGTGGAATCTGATGAAACCAATAATATTTATGTTAAGTCTATTACTCTGGCGGGTACAACAGGGATCGTGTCGGAGGTATTGGGAGCCGGGCTGCGCATTTACCCGGTTCCTGCCGACGATAGGCTAATTCTCGAATTTCCGGGAGTTCCCGGTGATAAGGTGGAGATAACGGTGACTGATATCATTGGGAGGGAAATCTGCCGCGAAGAGAAGGTTGCCTCCGCAATGAACCGGATAGAATGGGATACACGAAGCTGGCTTCCCGGAGCCGGGTTTGTGAAAATACGGATGAAAGACCAGTTGCTTATGGGAAGGTATGTTATTAAATAAAAAAGCTGTCAGCCATTGGAAGGCTGACAGCTTAAAATGCGGTATCTCCTGACTAGAAGATATACATGGTAATGTTACTGGTGAAGTTCTGAGCCTGTTGCAGCTGGATCTCAGTCAGAGCTGGTGCACCCAGCCCACCGGATCCGTACCAGCCAATAAAGTCATCGTTGCTCCAAAAACCATTATTGTCATTATCTTTCCAGATATCCAGGTAATAGTTCCCTGGATTAGCAGACAAACGGTAGGTTGCTGAAGCACCGCTTCCGGTAACGGCTCCGAATTTAATAGGCGAGTTGTTGTTCCAGTTATCCAAACTGGTGTAAAGGCTTACTTTGGAGTTGTTCAGGTCACCAGCGGTACCTGCGAGGAAACTGCAGGTTCCGGAAACACCTGTGAAAGTCACAACCGTGTTAACCGTAAGGGCACCATTTCCCTGAGCTGTTCCCCCCTGCCCGTCAGAAACTGTTACAGTCAGGGAGTAGGCACCAGATGTGCTCGGTGCGATCCATTGAACCATCGGACCCATTCCGTTGATGGCACCGCCGTTTACTATATAGACATAGGTAAGAGGGTCAGAATCAGCATCAGTAGCTGTTACTGCCACATTGGCTGTTTGGCCAGGATCAACGGCGGTGGGGTTAATCACAACCGAAACCACTACCGGCGAAACATTTTTTTTGCAGGAAGTGAGTAAAAACCCGGATAACAGCAACGCTGTTCCGAGGAGGACAAGTGGGGAAGTTTTTTTCATATAAGATTTATTAAGGTTTATTTTCTGAATTAATATCATTTAGAGCTCTCTGAAAGCGTCATTACAAACCAAATATAATAAAAAATGAAAAATAACCGTTCTGATGGCTTTTTTTTTAGTTGGGAATTGAATTGAACCTAAGACTTAAATCAAAAGCATTCTGTTTGCAATTCCACAGTCCTGTTGCCGGATTTGAAATATAGTAAAATTCTTCACCGGTTTCACTCTGATTGAATCCATCATGCAGATTGTCGGGGTTATACAGTTTTTGCATGGATTTGATTTCACCAAATTCAAAGCCCACGCTTTCAACTTCTTCGCGGGTAAGGTGGCCTGGACAATAGGTGACCCGGAATCTACCCTCGCTGCTTCCATGGATCAGGTGCGCCGCCGCACTGAGGTTCTTACGGAGGTCTTCATTTCGATTAACGGCATCCAGAATAGTTGGCGTACCGTGGTATCCGTACTTCCGGATCAGCCGGTCGATCTCGGGATCCTCCCCGAACTCCTTCACTCCCGGTGCCAGCACGATCAGCTCACCGCCATCGGCAATGGCCATCCGCGTGCGGTATATCGACTTGTTTCCCAGCCATGTGCTGCGGTACTCCCCTGGATCAAGATTAACAACTACCTTCTGCAAAGGCTTATCCACCACCGTTTTGTTTACTTTCATGGAGAGTTCCGCTGCAGCGAGGAAAACGTCCCCAGAGGTGCCGATGAACAGGCCGCGGGTAATTAATCCCGGGGATGACAAGAGAGCACTTGTTACCCCGGCATAGGCCGGGGCCCGCTTTCGCGGGGACGACAGAACAGTAAGAACGTAGAGGATAGGGAGGTGTGAGAGAAATTTATTGGATGCGTAGTTGAGGATTTGCCGTATGGGGTTGTCAGCGATCCCCATAATACGTTCCAGGCCATAAACGGCGCCGAGGAAATGACTTTTGTTGATGCTTTCGGACCCTCCGCAACCGATCAGCAGGTTCTTGTTGTAATTGGCCATCCCGATTACTTCGTGCGGAACTACCTGACCAACAGAAAGGATAAGGTCGTGACCGCCTTCCCAAATCAGTCGGTTTAATTCCACGGGCCAACTATAGGAGAGGGCTCCGCCGGATATTCCGGAAATATAATCCCCTGGAACTTCTCCGATGCGCACGATATCTTTTCGCCAATCGTGCACGCGGAACAGGTTATGCGGAACCCCCGGAAACATGCGGTCCAGCTCGCCCGGATTCATCGGTTTATGAGTCCCCAGCGCCGGCAGGATATCTGAAATCCTGTCCCCATAATAATCCCAGGCCATCCGGGTGATCTCTCCCGCCCGCGAATGGAAACGGGTAATATCCGGCGGAACCACCAGTATTTTTTTTCGGACACCCATCTTTCCGAGTGCCTCAACCAATCCCAATCGCAAATCGTTAGCGGTGAGGTTGTGATATTCCGATCCGGAGGAAAATAATATCATGATTTAGGTCCAGTGGGGTTTTTCGGGCAACAGTTTCTCGAAATCAGCAATCAGCTTGTCCTGATAATCTCCAAGGTAATTCTGACTCAGGAACCGGTCAATGCCTTGCCTGTAAAAACGTTCCCACGATAATTCCTCGCTGCCGGGGTTAATGGGATAAAAAAGTACCCCGTTGTTGCGCGCCGCTTTCAGATCGCCTGGAGCATCGCCGATCATCAGGATATTGGTATCGGGATATTTTCCTTTGGCTGTATATTTCAGATGTTCCGATTTGGTACCGAATTCCTGTCCGGCGATTATCTTAGTAAACTGACCGATATTATGTTCTTCCCATTCGCGCCTGAGAGCTTCAACCGGCGTTTGAGAAACCACTATTATATCGGCATAAACCTGAAGTCGTTCCAGACTCTCTTTTACAAAAGGGAATGGCGGTATTCCGAAAACGATCTGACTGATGTCTTCGTTAACCTTTTTCGACCAGGCAAGGGCCCGGTCGATCTCCGGATCCTTGACTTCGGCAGCATAGGCAGCCAGGGTAGGGTTGCCCAGGCGGGTTTCGTTGCGGGTCCATTCGATCAGTGCAGAGATATCCGGCATCGTAAAGTTCCTGGCTTTTACCTCCTTCCGTTCGGCAAGCAGATGGATGGTTTCGATCACTGCCAGAAATCGGTTGGTACCCCGGTGTTTTGAATAGAGATTTACAAATTCCCAGGTTTGCCGGGCGGCAGTAGCCATCGGTTGGAACCCCCAAAATTTAATGAAATTCGGACAGAAACACTCTTTTTGCTTGATCTCCATTGTATCAAACGCACATCCGTCGGAATCAATCCCGACGAAAAAATCCCGGTCGGGCCGGAGATTGAGGAGGATATCGTGGTTAGTCATTAGAATTCTTGTTATGATTGTTGTGATTGTTGTCAGTTATCGGTTGTCGATAACCGACAACCGATAACTGATAACGTCACTCCGCTTCAAGTTGATATAGATCCAGTTTCTTCGCCGCAAATATGGGGTTGAACCTTGTAAACCGCTGCAAACCATTTACCAGCGGGATCGATGGCCAGTCGAGGCCGATAAGCGGTGACGCGTAACTGACAAATTCGTCGGTTACGTCGATACGGTTCGGGGCGATCCATTTATCAGGGAAACTGCGTTCCGACAAGGCAACTTTTTCCAACGGAACCTTATCATACCGTACATGATAGATCGGGCCGATTATCCTCAGTATAGTTGCCATCCAGCCGGTTCCGTCGTTCAGTGCAATATCCACTGCTTTCTGTCCAACTTTATAGGCTTCTTCCAGATCCACCGTTGATGCATAAATCATCGCGTGCCGCTGATCCGTCCCCGGCACCTGTCCCCTTGCGGATCCCCGTGCCTTTAATCCTACCTCATTCAAGTAGTTAACCACCTGCTGATAGGCAGCTATCTTCGCCGCACCATATTCCACATGCCCAAAGGAATCCTTAACGTGTTCAAGGCTGTCCACCCCGACCAATTCAAAACCTTCACTGACCACAGCGATACACCTGCCATCTTTTTTCAACTGGTCGTTAACCTTATCAGCCATTTCCTTAGCATCGACACCCGATTCTGACAAATAGATCTGCAGGGGCATCTCCCGGTGAGGATCGGCCAGTCGGGCTGCTGCGGGGATATAGCCGATCTTCCGGCCCATAGCTTGAAGCACCAGCACCGGATCGGCTGTCGAGGAGCCGCGGTTTTCCTCGTTGGCTGCCTGGATGGAATGCGCCCAATACCGTGCAACGCTTCCATATCCGGGGGTATGATCAATCAGCTGAAACTCGCTGTCGCCGACATCGTTATCTATGGTTTTCGGAACCCCCACGGCAATCAGGTCGAGGCCACCCATTCGGGCCATTTCACTAACTTTTAAGGCGGTATGTTGTGAATCATTTCCCCCGATATAAAAGAAATAGCCGACATCATGTGCCTTAAATACCTCTAGAATGCGCTGAAAATCTTTCTGTTGCTTGTCCTTAAGCTTGTACCGGCAAGTGCCGATACTTCCCGCTGCCGGGGTAGTCCGCAACAGGGAAACCTCCTGCTCGGGCTGGTCCGAAAGATTCAGCAGTTCTTCCTTCAGAACGCCCTCGATTCCGTGCCATCCCCCATAGATGGTACCGAATTTATCCGGGAAATACTTGCAGGTTTCAATGATGCCTCTCAACGTATTGTTAATCACCGAAGAAGGGCCGCCGGACTGGGCAATGATGACGTTTTTCATAGTTGTCGGTTATCGGTTGACCAGTGGCAAGTTGTGATTGTTGTGATTGTTATGGAGTGCTCCGGGCAAAACCTGAATCTTTAACTTCAAAATTCAAAACTGGTCTTCGAATCTCTAAATTCCTCCTTCAATTAAAACCCCGTCACACTCCTCCATATGCAGAATACCCACCATCAACAGGGAGTATCACCCCTGTAATGAAGGCTGATAAATCGGACAACAGAAAAAGCACCGCTCCCTGAAGGTCCTCGGGCTGACCGTACTTCCCCATGGGAGTATTGGCTATAATTTTATTGCCTCGTGCGGTGGGTTCGCCAGTTTCTTTATCAATAAGCAGGAAACGGTTCTGATCAGTCAGAAAAAAGCCGGGTGCAATGGCGTTGACGCGCACCCCGGCCTGGGCCAGATGTACCGCCAGCCATTGGGTAAAGTTGTTGATCGAAGCCTTGGCAGCGGAATAGGCCGGAATCTTTGTCAGTGGCCGGAATGAGTTCATCGAGCTGATATTCAATATTACGCCTCGTCCTCTTTCCGCCATTCCCTCACCAAAAACCTGACAGGGCAGCAAAGTTCCGGTAAAATTCAGGTCAAAAACGCCCTGAAACCCGGAATAATCCAGATCGAATATCGTAGGAGAGGACTCAAAGGTCCTCCCGTACACTTCCGCCCCAGTGGTAGCTTTCGGGGAATTCCCCCCGGCGCCGTTGATCAGAAAATCAACCGGACCGAGTTCGGTTTCGATCATGGTTTTGGCCAATGTAAGGGATTCCCGGTCAAGTACATTGGCTGTAACGCCGATGCATTTGGTGCCGTATTGTTGTTGTAGTTTTACGGCAAGTTGAGAAGCTGCGTCGGGATTAATATCGAGTATTACTGTTTTGATACCGGATGCAGCCAGGCTCTCACAGATAGCCCCTCCGATAATTCCGGCGCCTCCGGTGACCACACAGACGCGGCCGGATAAACCAGGTAAATCAAACGCCCCTGTTAGTTGTGATTGTTGTGATGGTTGTGGTTGTTGTGTCATTATTTACTGCGCACGCAAGGATTGATTGTTTTCCAATACCAAAGATAATAGTTTACTTGATCCCTTTTGCACACGCCGAATTACTTAAAGGCCGCTGAGATTTGGAGTTGATTCCCATGCCGGCAAAGGAGTTGGAGGCATTTGTGGCAACAGGGGTACTTTATAATTTCTAGATAAAAACCCAATCGGCTTTGATTCAGGTCAGTGGCGGATCCATTCACCCCACTTCCGATTTCAGCAGGCAGATGACTCCCCGTCGCGCCTATTCGGAGGAGCCGGTCTCGGACTGCCCATATCCAAAGCATATGTTGAACTGCTGGGAGGACGAATGTGGTTAAAATCCGAAGTGGGTATCGGAACACAATTCTATTTCACAATCCCATACAAATCAGACTAGATCTATCCTCAAACTGGTAACCGATAACTGATAACTGACAACCGACAACCGCTGTCCGTCATCTATTATTGTTCCCTTAATCTCCGACCTCCGCCGGTCTGCCGATTTTATGTCCCCGAAATGCATAATAAGTGATCCACAGGTAGCACGGAACCACAATCCAGTAAGCCTGCTGACGGGTAAATATATCGGCCAGACGGCCATAAACCAATGGCAGAATGGCACATCCTGCTATACACATAACCAGCAGCGCAGAGGCAATTTTAGTAAATCTGCCTAATCCTCCGAGTGCGAGCGGCCAGATAGCGGGCCACATGATGGCATTTGCAAAACCTAACAGAGAGATGAAATAAACGGATGCCGGTCCTTTGATCAGGATAGCTGTCAAAGCAAATAGAAAACCCAGAATGGCAGATATGCCTAATGCTTTAGATTGTGAGAGTGTTTTGGGAATCAGCGCAATACCGAGGATGTATCCCACTACCATCGAGAACAGGGTGTAGGAAGTAAACACAATTGCCTTACTGGTGCCAATTCCAGTGGACATAGCATACAGAGCTACGGTATCACCGGCAATTACCTCGCATCCTGCATAAAGGAACAATGTGATGATTCCCAAAACAAAATAGGGAAATTGAAAGACACTGGTTTTACCATGAGTTGCATCATTTACATGCTGGTCTTCCCTGTCGGTGTCGATATCCTGCAACGGTGAGTACCGGACCAATACCGCTAATAATGTAAGTGCAATTGCGATAATAATATAGGGGACGATCACCCGGCCCGACAATTCACTCAGAAGAGCTTCTTTTTGAGCCATATTGGTAGTGGTAGCAATTGTCTCTCTGATTGAATCTGCATTTTTTAATACGATAAAGCCCAAAATCAAGGGACTGAGAATCCCGGCGGTTTTATTGCATATTCCCATGATACTGATTCGTTTAGCCGCACTTTCGATGGGCCCGAGAATTACGATGTATGGGTTAGAGGCAGTTTGAAGAAGGGATAGCCCGGCACCCTGGATAAACAAACCGGTTAAGAACAAACCGAATGTTCTGGTCTGCCCGGCCGGAATAAAAATGATACTTCCGATGGCCATAACAAACAAACCGAGCGCCATCCCATTTTTAAACCCGGTTTTATGCAGAATCCAGGAGGATGGAATAGCCAGGAAGAAATAGGATATGTAAAATGCAAACGTTACAAAATATGCCTCAAAATTAGTAAGCTGGCAGGCGATTTTCAGAAATGGGATGAGAGTGCCATTGAGCCAGGTTACAAACCCGAAAATAAAGAACAGAGCGCCAATAATTATAATAGAAGTTACATACGAGTTTTTTTGCCCGTTAGCAGATACTGTTGCTGTTGTTGCCATATCGGTTTAGTCTGGTAAATAATTTGGCGGGAAAGATAGAAAAAAATGTATTGACTACTCCTTGGCATTTCCGGGAATGCGCGAATCCCTTGTCACAATAGACAGGAGTTTTGGAAGGAGAAGTTGTAAATTCCTCCTTCATAAATACTTGAATCTGTGCTTTCAGAATTCGAAATTCTCAATTCGAATCTCATCTTTTCACCCTGTTCCAAATCCTCCATACCAATAATGTTAACCAGGGTGATGCCTCCTTCTTCTGCCCGAATTCCCAGTCGCTCCAAGCTTTCCAGACAGATTCCGGAATATATTTCCCCTCAGCAGTGGCTTTCGATTCAATGACATCTAACATCTGAATAAACCGCTTATCCTGATTGGCAAAACTGAAGTTCGAAAGGGTGTCGGCCACATGCAGAATGTCGAACCAGATCAGCGGGGCCTTCAGTTTCCGGAAATCGGTACCCATAAAAAACAGGTAAGGATGCCTGGTAAAACTGTTCTCCCAGATATCCAGCAATGAATCAACAGATTTATTAGCCAGGTCAGAGTTCTTTAGATCATCATACAAACTCATCAGCTCAAGCATGATGAGGGTGGCATATGGACAGGGATCATCTTTACGGCCCGGACCTCTGAATTTCCCGAGTTCTTTCGAGACTGCACACGGATATCCGTTATCCCGGCCTAAACCGGTCAGGTAATCGCGTGCTTGTATAACCTGCGCATGATCATGCAGGCCAAGTTTGGCAAGTGCATACACCGTCCGTGGAGCATCACACAATGCCCAGGCCGGTGAGTCGATGCCGGTACCGCCGAAGTGCACGGGTATATTCATGATAACCCCGAAAGGCCCTTCTTCAGAAGCGAGGTCGAGTACTTTTCCGATTACCTGCGGAAGGGGTTCGTCAACATGCGTTATTCCAAGATCAGCTATAAAAGGTAAAAGATGAAAAAATTGTCCTGCACTCTTATGACTGTTCAGGATGGGACCCGGCCAGCAAACCAGACTTTCCAATATCGTTCTGACCTTCGGATGGTTGATCATCCTCTCCCTGGCAGACAATGCCTCTGGGGCTTCGGCTGGTTCTCTCAGCAGGTCCAACCGGGTCCGGTACTCCGTCCACGGATCGCTCTTGAGTAACCAATCAATAGGTGGTGTATTCATTATCAGATAATAGAAGATTATGGAACCTGCCCTATTTTGAGCGAAAGATATTTAAAAGATTTGATATCAATAGCCTCAATTCTCCGGCACAGCACCCAGTCCCTAACCACGAAATCCGGCAAAAGCATCACCACCTTTTCCTCAGAGAAGTATCATCCCCGCGAAGGCGGGGACCCCGTCACGCTGTACGAATGCTGAAAGGTGGGAACCCCTAAGCTTTACCAGCACTCTTTGCCCGGGAGGTACAACCGAACCAATTACTTTACTTAATTTTGTATCATATCCGAACCGTTATGAAAAAAATACTGATCGCTTTGCTGTTTGCCCGTTTCGACCACTCCTTCGAGAGAGGTCTCGTAGGCGTTACAGCAACCTATTCACTTCGACCAGATGGAAAAATTAAGGTCTTGAATGAAGGTTACAAAAACACGTTGAATAGCAAACACAAAGTTCCCCAGCTTTGATTTATTCAGCCGCCTTTTTTAAAGGAATCATTTATCTAAACCATAATATTTAGTTATGAACCTAAAAAGTTTATTAGTCAGTTTCGGTCTGATGGCTTTTGTTATTCACGCAACGGCCCAACAACCCGATCTGAATCAGAAATTGCCGGTTGATCCAACCGTGAAAATCGGAAAACTATCCAACGGCCTGACCTATTACCTCAAGCAAAATCCGAAACCTGAGAAACGATTGATGCTGCAACTTGTTGTCAATGCAGGTTCAGTGAATGAGAACGACAGCCAGCAGGGGTTGGCTCATTTTATGGAGCACATGTGTTTCAACGGGACCAAATCCTGGAAAAAGAATGATATGATCAGCATGCTGGAATCCATGGGAGTCAGGTTTGGTGCCGGTTTGAATGCCTATACCAGTTACGATCAAACTATTTATATGCTGGAGATTCCGACGGACAACCCGGATAATATTGATAAAGGATTTCAGGTGATGGAGGAGTGGGCACATCTGGTATCCATGGAAGACTCTGAAATCGAGAAGGAGAGGGGTGTGATTCTGGAAGAAAGACGGCTGGGACTGGGAGCCGATGAGCGTATGCGCCTGCAGTATGAACCGGTTCTACTTAAGGGATCACGATATGCTGAGCGTTTTGTCATTGGGAAAGAAGAGATCCTCAAGAATTTCCCACCAGATACCCTGCGAAGTTTTTATAAGGCATGGTATCGTCCGGATAACATGGCCCTGGTTGTTGTAGGAGCTATCGACCTGAAGAAGATGGAAAAAGAGATGAATTCACATTTCGGTAAAATCCCGAAAGCCAAAGGAGCACTTAACCGTATTGAATATGAGGTGCCCGGTAATAAAGACCCATTGATCAGTATCGTTTCCGACAAGGAAGCCATGGGTTATAGCGCTCAGGTTTATTTTAAATATCCGGGCTTCAAAGTCAAAACCGTAGGGGATTACCGGAAAAAGCTCATCGAGCAGCTTTATAATACCATGTTCAGCAAGCGGCTTTCGGAAATCGGAATGAAACCGGAAACTCCGTTTATCAGCGCATCGGCATATACCGGATCTTTTTACAGCAGGCTGACTAATGCCTATTCGATCTATATAAATGCCAAGGAAAACAAGATTAACGAAAGCCTTAGCCTCGTAATGACCGAAAACGAGAGAGTACGCCAGTATGGATTTACCCAGGCAGAACTCGACAGGGAGAAGAAAGCAATCATCACCAACCTGGAGAGTTCGGTTAAGGAAGCCGATAAAGTGGAATCCAATTCATGGGCAAGCCGTTGTATCTATAACTTCCTGATTCAAGACGTGCTGATGAATCCCGGTCAAAATCAGGATATTGTAAAATCGTTATTGCCGGGTATTGGTCTTGATGACATCAATAAACTGGCAAAGGAACTGATCACCAGCGAAAATATCGCCGCTGTAATACTTGCCCCTGACAAAGCAGACACCAAACTCCCCACTGAAACCGAGGTCATCGGGATTATAAAATCGGCAAAGGATAAGAAACTGGATCCTTATGTTGATAATATGTCAGATGCCCCTTTATTGGCCGAAAAACCTAAGGCTGGGGATATCATGAAAAGGGTGGAAAATAAGGAAACCGGTTTTACTGAAGTCACTTTCAGTAATGGTGCCGTAGCTGTTTTGAAAAGTACCGATTTTAAGAATGATGAAATAAATTATTCCGCTTACAGTCCGGGTGGACTGTCATTGGTTGCTGATAACGACCTGATCACCGGACAATTGGCAACAACTATTATGCAGCAGGGCGGATTGGGTGATTTTAATATGGTAAGCCTCAGAAAGAAACTGACCGGAATCCGGGCCAGTGCGAACCCTGCGATTCAGGAACTCACTGAAAACATGTCGGGCAATTCAACCGTTAAGGATTTTGAAACCATGCTTCAACTTAATTATCTGTGGTTTACCAAGCCAAAAAAAGATGCCGAAGCGTATAAATCCTTTATCGATAAATTCAAAAATTCTTTAAAGAATCTTAAAGCTAATCCGCAATATATTTTCATGGATTCTATAATGCATCTGGCTTATGGAAACAACCCCAGAGCGATCATGATCCCCACTGTTGAACAAATCGATGCGATAACACTTGATAAGGCTTATGATATTGTCACCGACCGGTTAAAAGATGCTTCTGATTTTAAATTTTTCTTTGTGGGCTCTTTCAAAATCGATGAAATTTTGCCATTGCTGCAGGTTTATATCGGAGGATTGCCCTCCATACACCGCACGGAATCCTTCAAAGATGTGGCGCCGAAACTTGTTGATCGGGTGATCGATACAAAAATGGCATTGAACAGTGAACCTCAAAGTATGGTAATCATGTTTTTCGACGGGAAATTTGAATATACCGATTCTGAACAACTGCTTTTCAGCATGATGATGCAAACCATGAATATCAAACTCCGGGAGCAAATGCGCGAAGAACAGGGCGGGGTTTATGGGATTAGTTTCCAGGAAAATCTGACCAAATTTCCCAAGCAAGAGTATGTCATAACTGCAAACTGGGGTTGTGCTCCTGAAAAGGTGGATACGCTTACACAGACGGTCTTTGGTGAAATGGAGCGGATTAAAAAGGAAGGCCCCACTGAAGTTGATTTGGCAAAAATCAAAGAGACCATTATCAAAGATTATGAAAAGCAAATCAAGCAGAATTATTTCTGGATTGGTGCTCTACAGGAATTGTATTTATACGGAAATAAGATTTATAGTCTCGATGAGTACACTAAGACAGTGGAAGCTGTTTCCATACTGGATATAAAGCGGACCGCCGATAAATATTTAGATAGCAAGCAACATATACGGGGAATACTGATGCCAAAAAAAGCAGAGTAACAGACAATTTCGATTCAATACAAAAACAAGATTACCACAATAGGCACAATAGGTCACATTAGTATCCTTTTTGTAATGTGGTGAAAAGTTTAGTTAATGAACTTCTAACGTGACCTATTGTGCCTATTGTGGTTGATTTTTTCATTTTGCCTACCCCCCTCACTCCCGGGAATGCAGCGCTATCCGGTTTCCTTCGGTATCCAGGACCAATGCCAAATAGCCATACCCCTCCGCAATCAGCCTTTTTTCAGCGAGAACTTTTCCGCCGGCCGGGACCACCCGTGATAATTCGTTTTGCAGATCGCCTGATTGAGCCGTGAAATATACCAGGGTGCCATCCTTGGAAGGGTTGTAATGATCCGGATGATAAACTAATGATCCTCCCGATCCAAGTCCGTTTTCTTCCCATGGGAACCAGCCCATATCCAGGGAACCCAACTGGTTACGATCGATTTTAAACTCAAATACGGTTTCGTAAAACTTGATGGCACGGTCCATATCAGCGACCGGAATTTCAAACCATCCGACGACATTGTTTTTCATGATGATGCAATTTAGTTTAATCAACTATAACCCGTTAATAAGTTAAATGTTCAATTCATCCAGATTTATCCACCTCACCCCCAACCAACTATTTGTTGCTAAACAGCTGAGGTTTAAATATTAGCATCAAGAAACCAAAGTGCGAGAAGTCGGAGCCGCCTGCATTCAGGCCATTCAGAATCTCCATGGTGGCGGTAGGAAGCATGAATCCATAACCGGCCTCCAGCGATAGGGCGGTGGTCAGCTTGTGCTTGTAAACCAGATCCACCTCATGACCCAGGAACTTTTTCATGGGAACCTGGTCTTCAATCACAGTTTGATTGGTTGCAAAATAGTGGTACCATAGCTGAATCGTTGATTTTCCGATTGCCTCCTCCAACTTTATATAGGTATCCGTAAACTTGAAAAATCAGGTAAGGTTGAACCGATCATCTGTCTAGTTTTCAACAAAAATATAATGAATGCTTAAATCTTGAATAAAGGATTTTCGGCACCTGTCAATTGATTAATACCTTTGAACAGGTAACCTTGCCTTCTTTTTGAAGGATTTTGACGAAATATATCCCGGGATTCCAATGGAGAGTGTCAATCTTAACAAACTGCGATCCCATTTCTACTCCTTTCACCTGATGAAGGTATTGTCCTAAAGTATTAAAGATCATGATATCGCACTGGCGGGTAAGCCCATCGATAATAATACCTTCATCAGGTCTGAAGAAAACCCGGATTTCGGGATTCAATTCCCTCGGATCAGTAGCACTGGTCTTCAAGCCGATTGTACCATCCGTCCAGATATTTTGTGCAACCATTCTGGGTGCAGTTAGAATCCCATCGTCTTCCCTGAAAACAATCACGCCCTGACCATTGCCGATCGGTGTAAATCCGTCAACAGCCTTAGAAGTTCTGAGATCATTTACAACTACTTCATGAGGCCAGCAAAAAGATCCATCCTTATCCAAAGCTATTGCTTTTACAGCCTGGAACATATCAATGTTAAAAACAGGATCAGTGTAAATAACGATTGCCGTATCGTTGACAATTGAACCATATGCAAAAACCGGATGAAAATTTTCTTTAATTTCTATCCCATCGTTTCCCCATTTCAACTCGCCGTCCTGACTTATAAATTGTCCAAAAAGATTTGTAAACCCGGATGGTCTGCTAACAGTATACCATAAAACAAATATATCGCCTGCTGAATTAAGTCCTTGTATGACAGGATGGTATTGATCATGAGTACGGTCTTCTGATATCCGAACCCCCGGTTCGGGCCATAGGATGTTTCCGTCCGGGGTTATTCCCTGAATATAGGGAGCCGATGGTTGGTCTGCGCAACCATGAGCATGCCAGGCCAGATAAAAGATACCATCTTCTCCAACATAGGTAATG
This sequence comes from Porphyromonadaceae bacterium, assembly GCA_007280905.1. Classification (GTDB taxonomy): domain Bacteria; phylum Bacteroidota; class Bacteroidia; order Bacteroidales; family UBA12481; genus UBA12481. Next base: position 22,801 of record QYQM01000098.1, read on the forward strand.
GTTCGGGTACTGCCACCCAGGCACCGGTTTGAAATCAGCAGATCCTTTGGCCAAACATCGAATCCGTTGCAATCAATTTTTTTTACCATGATGTGAACACCGAGACCTATATCGACAGCAAAATAATAGGCCAGCAAAATACTGCCGTCGATGCAGCTCATCATGCCTTCCGGCGTGAAGCTGTATGCTTCATCTTTAATGATTCTGGGTTCTGAATTCCACAGAAGAATTCCGTTTTCAGAAATCCGGTAAAGGTACATCTGCATTTGTGCTCCGGTGTTTATTTTGTTGAAACTACCGAAGCAAACCGTAATGGAGTTATCCGGACTGACCGCCATTTTAGGACCTGCATCGTTGGTCCCCGGTATAAAGAAGTTGATACCATCTTCGCCCCAAAGCTGATTCCCTGCAACATCCATCTTGTATAAGGAAATATCAGAATATTCTTCGTTCCTGGTATCGGAAAAGGCCACAACCACATTGCCATCCAAATCGACAATTAATTCGGACAATGTCGTGGTTTTTTGTCGGTAATTGCTGATTACCAGTCCGTCACCTTCAAACATGGGTTTGCCATTGAAGTCGAGAACCTGCAAATGGAGGCAGTAATTACTATTCACTCTTTTAAAATAGGTTATATAGTAGTGCTCACCCGAGTATGCAATCCGGGCACTCATTGGGCTCCCCTGCTGGCATAATATCAGGTTTGAGGAAGGATTATTGCTCCATTGGGCCTGTAGGATACCAAATTGAATAAAAACAAAAATCAGAACAATAATGGTCTTATTGATAGGGATATATGGAAGATTTAGCTTTTTCATTAATTTTCATTTTTATGATATTGAAAAAATGACTCAGAGATTGACGGAATTAAGTTAATAATTATCGGGCAATAATAATGTTATAAGATTTTTCCTGGATGATTTGCCCATCAATCAGGGCTTTAATGTTAACCGTATAATTTCCATTCCGCAAGTCCTGAACATTAAATTGGGTCACATGGTCTTTGGTTTTCTTTTGTTTCCGTTGTATTGAGTTGGAATCCAACAATTTCTTCATAATGATAGGTTTTTATGTCAATCTCTGAGTCAATTTTTCCTTGGAAATTATGTCTTATGGATTCAAATTCTGGATTAACCGGTTTCGCTGAACTTTTTTCAATTTTTTATTCAAGTACCAGAATAGCAATCATAAAAAACCGCCACTCCATTACAGAGTGGCGGCATCAATCCAGAAACCTATGAATACAAGGGATCTATCCGTTTTCCTTCCGTATCCAGTACTACAGCCATTTAACAGTAACCATCAGCAATCAATTTTTTTCAACCAGGATCTTACCGCTAGCCGGCGCCACCGGCGATAGCTCAGAGCAGTATCTGTTCAGCAGAAAAACTGTCGGCGATTTATTTAGTACTAAAAAGCTGAGGTTTAAAAATAAGCATCAGATACCCAAAGTGTGAGAAGTCGGAGCCGCCTGCACTCAGGCCATTCAGAATCTCCATCGTGGCGGTGGGAAGCATGAATCCATAACCGGCTTCCAGAGATAAAGCAGTAGTCAGTTTTTGTTTATATACCAGGTCAACCTCATGACCCAGGAATTTCTTCATAGAAACCTGGTCGTTTATAACCGTTTTATTGGTAGTGAAAAAATGATACCATAACTGAACCGAGGACTTCTGGAAGGCCTGTTCCAATTTCAGATAGGCATCCCCGAGGCCTCGGTTACCAGTCGACTGCGGAACATTACTGAAGTAGTCGTTAAACCCAAATACACTGTGCCGGTTACCATACAGGATGTCAAACAGGTGATCCTTCCCGTCTGTTTTCGATGCATCCTGTCCGGACAAGAGATCTATTCCAGCCAGTATTTTTAGCTGATTAATTTTTTGCTCGATACGGGCGGAAAGAAACCAGGCGCTGACTGCCTGGCCGTCCTTGTTTTGTCCAAACTGGTAATAAGGAGTAATCCTCACCGCGGTGTTCTTAAGGTTCATGTCCAATCCTCCTCCAACGGTATGCAGGAGGTAAATAGTCTCCGCATTCTCTTTCTGGAACCCGGCAGCAACATATAACAGGTTAATATCAAGTATTTTAACCGGGCTCATTTTCCAGTACAGAAAATCAAGGGTTTTGATCTTGTCTTTGGAATAGATGTTCCCGAATGAATTCTCTTTGTCGTTGTTCCAGGACAATCCGGCGGTCAGTGACCCGAATTTGCTGCTCCATTGAGTGAGCAATCCATCGTAAGTGATTCCGGTCTGATTCCAGTTACGAATGCTGATCAGCCTGGTATCATAAATATCCCATTCCTGACGGCCTATCTTAAAGGATAAATTCTTTATCGGCGAATATTTCAGCCAGGCTTCATACAGATCAATACTGGCAGGATCTCCGGTAACGCCGGTGGAGGTAAATGAAGTTTCGTCACCCCACACCCTCACATCCTGCGGGGTGATACGCAGCTCGGTTTTTTCGCCCGACCAGCCAAAAGCCAGACGGGTACGCTGGCTGATAAACAAAGCCGGAACTTTACCGGGTTCCGACAAGGTCTTATACCCATCACGCATTTCGGTACGCGGGCGAAGTTCGGCATCCA
>QYQM01000053.1 GCA_007280905.1 Porphyromonadaceae bacterium
CCAAGACGCTATTAGCATAAACAATTTGGCGACTTTGCGCCTTTGCGAGAGAAAAGGAGTTATATAAGAGATTCCAATTTAGAGTTCCGAATTACGAAGTATAAGATTCAAGTATTTGTGAAGTAGGGATTTACAACTTCTAGATTACCTGAATCTCGCACTTCGGAACTCGGAATTCTGAATTCGAATCTCAACCCTTCTACATCATCCTTCTACTTAATTCTTCCTTTCTTGATCTTGAAATAGGCACGGAAGATCCGTCGCTCATTTTAAGGTACCCGCCATCTCGTTTAATGAGGGTTTGGATATGATTGAGATTCACCAGGTGCGATTGGTGGGTCCGGATAAAACCACAGGATTCCAGGGCAGCTTCGAAGTCTTTGAGGGTGCGCGAGACCAGAATTTCCCTACGGTTTTCTAGGATGAAGCGGGTGTAGTTGGACTCTGCCTGGCAGCGGATGATCCGACGGATGGGAATATCGATTTTATCGTCTTGCGGCAGGGCGATGCGTTTATCCTGTTCATGCCGTTTCTGATTATCGACCAGGTTCTTAAGCCGCAGGTTTTCCTCTTTGAGGTTTATGGCATCGGTTGCACGGTTTACACTGTCGATCAGCTTATAAATATCAACCGGTTTGAGCAGATAATCGAGGGCGTTGAACTGAAAGGCCCGGAAAGCATACTCGTCGTAGGCGGCTTCATCATCGACGATCAGGGCACGGATTTTCACAGGCTGGGTTTTTGCATCGGCAGGCTAAAGATAACGGTTGTCCCCGAAGAATCCTTGCTATCCCGAACTTCCACCGAAACATCGTCGCCGTATTGTTCCTTCATCAACTGGATGCGCTGCCGGGTGAGCTTCCAGCCCTGTCCCAGACCGCTGGTACCGGTTTTGGTATCAGGATGATAACCCGGACCGTTATCCTTCACCTCGCAAATCAGGTGATGATTTTCGGTGCGGAAACTGATATCGATTCTGCCATCCTTACCCAGTGCGGATATTCCGTGCATCACGGCATTTTCCACATGCGGCTGAATCAAGAGTGGAGGCACTTCGATTGCAAACAGGTCGAGTGCCGAACCGCGCCAGGAACAGGTTTGCCTCTTCGATCTGCTTCTTATTGATCAGGTTCTGTATCGAGCTCAGGGCATTAAACAGAAAGTGCGGATTCATCCTGGAGCGCACGGCATCCACCTCCAGCTGGGCCATCTTGCGTTTCAGGATCAGCCGCTTTTCCTTGCGTTTCGAGCGGATGCGGAAAATCAGGGGGATAATCAAGGCTCCTACAGATGCTCCACCGAGGGAATACCAGAAGACAGTGAGAGGGAAAGTTTTGGTTTTGAAGCGGCTGGGATCAGGCCAGGTCAGGTAGTTGGGAACCAGTCTGGTCCTGAATAATCCGTGATAAGCAATTTTTCCATTTCGATCAATAAAAACCAATCTGGGCGGCAAGGACTCCAGATAGGAGACGATTTCCTTGTTCCGGTCCGAAATTCCCAGCAGGATCACCGTTTTGCTGGCACACTTCCGGGCCAGGCTATCGATTTCTTGCTGGGAGCACTGGTGGGCGCTGAGGATGAAAGTGAACTTGTACGGATATTCTTTTTGGAAGGGCCCGATCCATCGTGACACGAATTCATCCAATTCCCGGTAACTATACAGGTTGAAAAAGCACCAATTCTGTCCTTGGACCTCTTCTGTCGAATGCCGCTTTCCACGGTAATCCAGAAATTTCATATCTGGAACCGGGCTGCCAATCCGCCCTTTTTCAGTCACCTTATAAATAGTAACTAATTCGGTATGGAATTCCGTTCCAGGATATAGGTCGCTGAATCGCTTGTAGATTGCATCGTAGCCTCTGCCGGGAAACGTTCCCAATTCCCTTTCAGCCAGGTGAGCCAAGTACCAGTATAAGTCCCATCCGGTCAGCAAGGCAGTCGAAAGATCAACCTCCCGCTCCTCAGAATATCCGAACAGCTTGAGAAATTGGGTACTCCGGTACGCATCGATAAAATCGCAAATAAACTCCTTATAGGCCTCCGATTTATATCCATCAGGGTTGCCAAGTTCCTTGATGAACCGGGGAAGGCTGTCCATGGGATTTTGCATCTTTTCAGCTGAACCCGACCGGGTGAACTCTTCCAGCTGGTGAGAAAGCAGGGTGTAATGGTTTTCAAAGTCCATATACCGGATGAAATCCGGACTCAAACGCGGTTTCTCCTCGTTGATTTTCCTGATATTATCTCTTGTAGTCTGTATGGATTGCCCTGGATACTGAGGGGGACAGTTTTTCGACAAAGAGTTCAACACAAACTGGTCATTCCGGGATTTGCATTGGAATTCCAGTGATGATGGGTCTTTCAGGTCGATGGAAAAGGAAACAGTGTCACCTGGTTTGATGAATATTTTTAACCTGATTCGGATTGACCGGTGAAACCCAAAGATAGACTACGGGCTTGGTATAATAGATGGCCATAATCCCGGCCGGGATGTCGAGATCGTGGTCCAGTTGAAAGGTTCCATCCGGATTCAGAGTTACAGGAACTAGTTGGTTCATGATCTTCCTGCCGGGTAAGGAAACCATCATCTTGTTATCGCCGGCATTCCGGATGGTTCCGCTGACCAGCACATGCCCACCGGGGATCGCTGCCAGGTTGGAATTCACGATGGAGATGGACAAAAGCCTAAATGAGAGAGATTCATTGATCATGGTCAACTCCTGTATCAGGTTCTCTGGCGGAAATCCGGTATATTGGATGGCGGTGGGCCTACCCCGGTTTTTATTCCAGGTCAGAACCAAGGGGTTACTCCGTACACCCATGAAGGGTGCCGTATAGACTTCATTATTCTTCCGGAATTCATAGGTCCGCATCAATTGGATTTCATTTACACTGTCCGGACTGAGCGGCCCTGGATTCCAAAGGTTTATACTGGATACCTTCTTTTTCCCTGAAACAAGGGAGACCGTATCGCCGGTGGGTCCGTTCAGGATGGGAAAGAACTCGTTTATTAGCAGTACATAAAAATCCCGGCTGAACTTGACCTTGTATGTTTGGTAGTTTAATTCTCGGATTCCGGGATACTTGATTGCCAATTGCTCCAAAGCTGGCAGAAGGGAATCCACCCCCTGCATGTCCAGAATCTTTCCGGATTCATCCATTCTTAAACGGATGGGATTGTTGATCTGAATCGAGTAAATCTTATTGAGGAGGGTTACATTTTTTGCCCAAACGGCATTGGTTTCCACCGCATTCTCAAATCCGGATATCCAGATACCGTTGGAATAGATCCCCCGGAGATGAAAGGTGAGCCAGAAGTGTCCGGCTGCGACGCTGTCCACCGTAAAACGATGTTTATAAAGTATCTTTTCGAAAGGATTATCCTCGGGGTAAGTAACCTTATTCGTAACAATGTAGTCATAATCCAGAATTTCCCCTTGTCGGAATGAATACTTAAGACTCTGTCCCGAAGCATTGAAATTCAGTGTCCAGAGTAACACAGTAATCCCAATCACCAACCCCCGATAACTGACAACCGAAAACCGAAAACCGACAACTGATAACTTCTTCATTTTCTCCGCCTTTTATTTGGCAGTTTAAAGATAGGTCAGGGAGAATCAGCGGGTACGGGTGAATGAGCGGTTGGTGGGGGTGGATTAGTATTTGGGAGTCTTATCTCATTTCTTGAGTGTTGGAGGTTTTTGAAGTAAGAATGTTGAGATTCGAATTTGGAGTTCCGAATGCCGAATTATAAGATTCAAGTATTTGTGAAGTAGGGCTTTATAACTTTTAGGTAACTTGAATCTCCCACCTCGGAATTCTGAATTCTGAATTCGAATCTCTGGCTTTAAACTTCTCCTTCAAAAAGCCAAGATTTCCCTGAATGTTGACAGTTGCTCCCACACCCACACCCACACTCACACCCACTTTCATTCACCCCCGGAGCCTTGTCATCCCCGCGAAGGCGGGGATCCCGTGACGCTGCACTGAGACTCCTGAAGGCAGCCCCTGCTTAATGCCGCGGTCAGCAACGGGGTCCCCGCCTTCGCGGGGATGACACTTCTCCGGGGGAAAGTTAGTGCAGGCTCTCAAGGGCATTCGCGGTCAGCAACAGGGTCCCCGCCTGCGCGGGGATGACATTGCTCCGTGGGGATTCCCGTTATGAGTCCGGATATGATAATGAAGTTAGAATAAGAACTCTGAATTGGAATCTCAGACTTTAAACTTCGCCTTCAAAAATGCAAGGAATGAGCATCCGAACTTGTCTGTAAACCTTAAAAATTCTACCTTCGAAGATTAAACCAGAACTATAATATAAACTTTTCTGATATGAAAGATAGACAGACATTCGACCGGAGGAAATTCCTGAAAGCGGGATTGGCAGGAGCTGCAGCTTTCACGATTATTCCTCGTCATGTGCTTGGCGGACAGGGTTATACTGCCCCAAGCGATCGACTGACGAAGGGGATCATTGGTGTTGGAGGCATGGGCCGCGGGCATATTGATTATGAAGGACGGCTGCTGGCCGTATGCGATGTTGACCGTAAGCACATGGAAGAGGCAATCAAGCAGGCCGGCCCGGGAGTGCAGGGTTATCACGATTTCCGTGAACTGCTCGCCAGGCCCGATATTGATGTGGTCCATATTGCCACTCCGCCGCACTGGCACGCATTGATGGCCATGGCCGCCGCTGAGGCCGGTAAGGATATTTGGTGCGAAAAACCCATGACCCGCACGATCGGCGAAGGAATCAAAGTAGTGGAGGCGGTTAATCGGCACGGCCGGATGTTCCGGTTGAATACCTGGTTCCGCTTCAAGGATACTTTTTATGGTTTAGGAACTGATGTTAAACCGCTCAAAAAGATGATCGATAGTGGGATACTGGGTTGGCCGCTGAAAGTTACCGTTAGCGGAATCACCGGCTACGACTGGAAATTCTACTGGAGCGGCAAAACTAACCTCAAACCGATGCCGGTTCCTGAAGAGCTGGATTATGATATGTGGTTAGGGCCGGCCCCTTACAAACCCTACAATCCCGAACGCGTACATACCGTTTTCCGCGGATACTGGGATTATGACGGCGGCGGGCTCGGCGATATGGGCCAGCACTACCTCGATCCGGTTCAGTATATGCTGGGCAAGGACGATACCAGCCCGGTTCTGGTGGAAGTTGACGCTCCCCAGCAACATCCGGATGCTGTTGGCTCCTGGAGAAGAATCGAATATTCCTATGCCGATGGCTGCAAGATCATCCTCGACGGCGAAAACCGCGATAAAAATGCAGCCTATATTGAAGGTCCGCATGGTAAGATCTACAAAGGATTCCGTTCGGATATTCCAAACCTTCAGAGTTTTATCGAAACTTTGCCCGATCCTGAGCCTCAGATCATGACCTTCAGCGATTCGGTGAAAACCCGGACCAAGTTTGCCCTGAACGAAATGAACGGCCACCGTTCCAGCACAATCGTCAATATGGGGGTCGTTGCGGTGCGATTAGGACGGTCACTGAAATATGATCCCTTGAAACAGGAGTTCATCGACGACGAAGGAGCTAACCGGATGATCAATCAACCGATGCGGAGCCCATGGGCAATTTGACCTCCCCCAACCCCCTCCTTAGGAAGGAGGGGGCAAGAAAACCAACGATTAAACCATTAACAATGAGAGCAATAAAATATATTACGATAATTATCGCCTGCGTGCTGGGTTCAGCTTTGCGGGCGCAGGACGTTCGGCTGTTGTCGACCAAAGTGGCTGATATTCTCGCGCAGATGCCGGCGAAGGATCTGGTTCAGCGGGATAAAGTGGTTCAAAGTATGATCGGACTCGGGGAGCCGGGGATTGCTGAGTTTACGAAACTGATTGTTCCGGCTGGCACCGGTGATGACACCAATGCCCGTTTTGCCCTGAACGCCCTGGCTATGGTGCTTGGCGATGGCAACAGGGAAGCCGATCGTAAAATGGTTTCCGATGCTTTTGTGAAAGCTTTGGACAAAGCCACCGATCCGGATGTGAAATCGTTCTTCCTCTATCATCTGAAATTTTTTGCGAAAGAGGAAGCTATTGAATCAGTCAGTAAGTATTTATCAGACCCTCAGCTGGTTGAGTTTGCCGCTGCTGTTCTGGTCAATATGAAGAACCATCCCGCCATGCATGCTTTAAAAATCGCTCTGCCCGATATGAAAGGCAAGAGCCAGATGGTCGTAGTCAAAGGGTTGGGCGATTACGGAGCCTTATGCGCTGAGGCGGATATCCGTGCCCTGGCCGTAACCACCGATTCTAATCTGAAAAAAATGGTATTGTATGCCTTGTCACAGATCGGATCGAAAGAATCGGCCGAGGTGATGGTGAACGCCGCCAAACAGGTCGGTTTTGCCTATGACCCTACCGAAGCAACGCGTTCCCTGGTGAGATATGCCGGTAACCTGGCAAAAAACGGCGAAGTAGTTCCCGCCAAACGGATCAGTAATATGCTCGTAAGAGAGTGTAAGGATGCCGGAAACAACAGTTACGGACTGGCCGGTCTCAGCCTGCTGGTCGATAACTTCGGATACGAAGCTATTGATCTGCTTTTGGCCGGAGTGGATAATCCGGATAAAAAATATCGGGATGCCGTTCTGTACCAGGCCTTATCGATACAAGACATTGCCGCCGTAAGGAAATGGATGGATAAAGCCAAAGCCGCCAATCCGGAAACTGCAGCTGAAATCATCGGCATGCTGGGAAAAATGGGAAATCCAGTGGTAGTTCCGTTGCTTTATGAAATGAATGACAAGGAAGATCCGGGGATCCGTTCGGCTTCGCTGGCTTCCCTGGTGGCTATCGAAGGAAAATCCGCCCTGCCGGTGATTTTCAGCAATATGAAAAAGGCCGCCGGAACTGAGCTTGAATCGTGCGGCAGCCTGCTGAACACGTTGGTCGGGCCCAACGAGATCGGGAAGGTGGCTTCCGCAGTTGATGAACTGCCGGCAGCTGCCAAGCCGATCCTGATCGACCTGCTTGCCGCCAGAAAAGCTACCGGTCAGTCTGCCCTGATCCGGAAGTACCTGTTCACCGGTGATCCCGCTGTCACCAATGCCGCATACAAAGCCCTGCCAAATGTCACCAAGCCCGGCGATGAGGTGGTTCTGATCACCATCCTGGAAAATACAAATAATACCGCCGCCGTTGCCCATGTACAGGATGCACTGGTGGCTGCTGTTTCCGGAATTGAAAACCAGTTTGAAAGGACCCGCGTGATCCTGTCGGCATACAGCACAAAAAAGGCCCTTCGTGAGAAACTGCTCGGAGTGATTCCGAGGATTGGCGGCGATGATGCATTGAAACTGATCTCCTCCGAGTTCAATACTCAAAAAGGTGCAGCCAAGGATCAAGCTTTTACCGCGCTGACCAAATGGAAAGATTGGCGCGCCTGCGACCAGCTGTTTGCCATCGCAGCTGCCGGTCCGGATAAGTATAAGGCCGATGCATTCACTGCCTATGTCATCAAAATATCAAAATCCCGTATCAATGCCGATCAGAAGTTGCTTCTGCTGCGCAAGGTGATAGATCTGGCTAAAACTCCGGATCAAAAAAAGGTGGTGATTCAGGGCCTCGATGGTAACCGCACCTTACTGACGCTCGTTTTTGTTGCTAAATATCTGGATGATAGTGATATCCAAAATACCGCATCCAGGGTGGCCATGGGTATTGCCATGCCGTCGTCTGGAACGAAGGAAGGCATGTACGGCGAAACGGTCAGGGAGATCCTGACGAAATGTATTGCCGTGATCAGCGGGGAAGAGAGCGATTATGCCAAGGAAAATATGCACAACTGGCTTGCAGCCATGCCGAAAGATGCCGGTTTTGTTCCGATGTTCAACGGGAAAGATCTTACCGGATGGCAGGGACTGGTGGAAAATCCGGTGGCCCGTGCTAAAATGACCAAGGAAGAACTGGCCCGGAAACAAAAGGCTGTTGATGCAACGATCGGCGAAAGCTGGACGGTTAAGGACGGCATGATCGTATTCAACGGCAAAGGGAATAATCTTTGTTCGGTTAGGCAATACGACGATTTCGAAATGTGGGTCGACTGGCGGATCACCAAGAGCGGTGATAGCGGTATCTATCTCCGCGGATCGCCGCAGGTTCAGATCTGGGATACCAGTCGCATCGATGTGGGTGCCCAGGTAGGATCAGGCGGATTGTACAACAACCAGAAGAACCCTTCGAAACCCACCCAGGTGGCAGATAATCCGGTTAATGACTGGAATACATTCTATATTAAAATGATCGGTGAAAACGTGACTGTAACACTGAACGGGATCACTGTGGTCGATAATGTACCGCTGGAAAATTACTGGGATCGCAGCATTCCGATTTTCCCGAAGGGAGCCATTGAATTGCAGGCCCACGGTACCGATCTGGGATTCCGGGATATTTATGTCAGGGAGATTAAAAGCGAAAGCTATAACCTCACCGTTTCCGAGCAGGCCGAAGGTTTTACATCACTTTTCAATGGCAAGAACCTGGATGGCTGGGTAGGGAACAAGACTGATTATAAGGTGGATAATAGTGAGATTCTGGTTGAGCCAACAGGAGGCAGCGGTTCAGGAAATCTGTATACGGAAAAGGAATACGCTGATTTTGCGTTCCGGTTTGAATTTCAGCTGACCCCGGGTGCCAACAACGGCATAGGGATCCGTGCGCCCCTCGAAGGAGACGCTGCTTACGTTGGGATGGAAATACAGGTGCTCGACAATACTGCGCCTATCTATGCCAACTTGCAGAAATACCAGTACCATGGCTCAGTTTACGGGGTGATCCCGGCACGGCGCGAGTTTCTGAAACCGGTAGGCGAATGGAACGAGGAGGAGATCTGGATGCAGGGCACCCGGATCAAGGTAACCCTCAACGGAACCGTTATTGTGGATGGTGACATTGCCGAAGCCAGCAAGGACGGCACCATCGACCATAACGATCATCCGGGTTTGAAAAACGCGAAAGGTCACGTCGGATTCCTGGGCCATGGGTCGATCCTCCGGTTCCGGAACGTTCGCATAAAGGTCTTATGAATTGATGGGAGGGCACTAAGGCCCTCCCCTACGAGATGTCCCCCGCCAATGCAATATTCTGATTATGAAAAAAAATATCGGTTTATTAGTTCTCGGGGGACTTTTTTTATCCGCTTGCGAGGAGAATCCTGTAATTCAAACGGATGGATTTCAAACCAAACCGGTCATTTATAGTATTATAGATTCTGAGGATTCGGTCCATTTCATCCGGCTCGGCAGATTTTTTTCCGGGGTGACGGATCCCGCAGAGACCGCACGGATCCCTGATTCCATCTATTTCAGATCAGCTAACCTGAAGGTTACATTACTGAGTACACGAGGCACAAAGATTAATGTGCCTGTGGAGAATTTTGTAGTGTCGGACAAGGATTCAGGAATGTTTAATTCAGATAGTTTCGGAGTTTTTCGGTTTGAAAAAAAACTAGTAGTTGGAGAATACCCATTAAAAGCCCTTCTTTATGATTCGGTATTTATTGAGGTGAATTTACCCGGATTGCCCGTGGCGAAATGCTCAACCTCCCTGGTGTGGCCGCCAAGGATCTGGTCGCCCTTTGGAGCGCAGCAATTTATTTATATTTATCCTGACAATCCCATGCGGGTACTTTGGTCAGGGGATGCCTGGAATGAGATTGATGTCAGTTTCAAGATCATGGAACAGTTTCCAGATACTACCGTGACCCAGACTTTTTACATACAGAAAACGAATGATATTCACTGGAATGGCAAGTACTACGAGATTAAGATCCCATATGAGCTGATAGTTCAGATTTTGGATCAAAACCTGAAGGTTCGTTCAGATGTGATTCGCAGATATTTCGGTCCTTTCCGTATCGATATCCTCACCGGAAACCAGGATTTTGATATTTTCATGAAGTTCCGGGAGGGTATCAATGATTTCAACTATAATCCATTTTTCAATGTGGATAATGGTATCGGTATGTTATCCGGAAAATCCTCAACCATTAAAACCGCATTGTATCTGGATCAGGCCTCGCGCCTGAAGTTCGCCGTGGAACCCAGTTTGAGAAAATTCAGGTTTATTGAATATTAGAATGATGACTGACAGCATGCATATCAGGAATGGCCTTTTGCCTGGGGACATCGAAAGGATTGTCCGGTATCATGATGAGTATTATGCTGAACGATACGGGTTTAATCATGATTTCGGCAAATATGTTGAGGGCCCTTTGATTGAGTTGTATGACCGGAATTCACCGAAGGAACGGATCTGGCTGGTGGAGGAGCATGGCGCGTTGAAGGGCTGTATTGCACTCGCCAGAGTTTCAGATGAAGAGGCTCAATTGCGATGGTTCTATGTCGATGAGTCGCTGCGTGGCCGGGGTTATGGGCAGAAATTGATCAACCTGTTGATCGGTTTTGCCGTAGAAAAGAATTATCAAAGGATTATCTTGTGGACGGTTAGCCTGCTCGATGAGGCCCGGAGAGTTTACGAGAGGAATGGGTTCGTGCTGGAAGAGGAGCACAAGACGAAGATTTGGGGCAGTGAGTTGGTGGAGCAGAAGTTTACGAAAAGACTATAAGACGATAAGACAAGAAAACGTATGGGGGTAAAAGGTTATGGAGATTAAAGAATTTATTATCAGGTTATTGGTGGCTATGGCTGCCGGGGCGCTGATCGGGTTGGAGCGGCAGATTCATCATAAAAGTGCCGGCATACGGACGAATGCATTGGTTTCAATGGGATCGTCGATCTTTGTTTTGATTTCCCTGCAGATTACCCAGGAAAAGGGAGGTGATGCAACCCGTATTATCGGTCAGATTGTGACCGGTATCGGATTCCTTGGAGCGGGTGTTATCCTCCATCAGGGAATCAATGTACAGGGACTCACCACCGCTGCTACCATCTGGTGCAGTTCGGGTATCGGCTGCCTGTCTGCAGCCGGTTATTTTGCTGAAGCCGCAATCTCGACGGTAGCTGTAATTTTTATCAATTTTTTTCTGCGCTGGATTGATGACCTGATCAAGAAGCCAGACGACCATGATCAGCAAGCGTGAAACCCCACAAATGAAATCAAGCCGGTCAGAACTCATCATTAACCCCAGACTTCTGTCTGGGGGTAGTCAGAACAATTCTATGGGAAGACTCACCTTAATCCTGATCGCCATCTCCCTGGGTCTTAGCTCATTCGGTCAAAATTCCCGGTTCAAACCTGTGGATTATACCGATTCTGTTTACCGGTTTTCTGTGAAAAAAGTGATCCTTCCTTCTATTTTTATCGGATATGGTTTTGCGGGGTTGATGATCAATCCGATCAAGGATCTGAATCTGAAAATCAGGAGCGAATTTACCAGCAGGGTTATCACAAAATTCCACATCGACAATTATACTCAGTATGTTCCCGCGGGTGCCGTGTACGGATTAAATCTATTGGGAATCAAAGGAAAACATAATTTCCTGGATCGGTCGATCATCCTCGGTACATCAGCGATTGTCATGGGAATATCAGTTACCGGAATTAAACAGCTCACGCATATTCAACGTCCGGATGAATCTTCATTTGATGCCTTACCATCCGGTCATACGGCGACTGCCTTTGCCTGTGCTGAATTTTTAAACCAGGAATATAAGGATAGGTCGGTCTGGTATGGTATCGCAGGATATACGATTGCAGCCGGAACCGGATTTCTGCGGATGTATAATAACCGTCATTGGCTGACGGATGTGGTGGCAGGTGCAGGATTTGGAATCCTCAGCACAAAGATTGCCTATTGGGTTTTTCCGAAAATCAAAAAGCTGTTTTTCAAAGATATACAGATAAGTTTTTCATTGGTCCCCTCGTTTGACCCCCGCTATGGACCGGTTCGATAAGCTATTCAGCTCTTTCAGGGCCTTGCGGGAGAAATTATTTGCCCGGCTGTATTTTGCCCAGGCAGTCAGTTTGCTGGGAGATGCCGTTACCTGGCTTGGCATTGCCCTGCTGGCATTTGAATTCGGAGGGGACCATTCTGCCCGCGTATTGTCGGTGGCCTGAACCCTCAGGATCGCCGCTTTTATCATTTTCGGCCCATATGCCGGGGTAGTGGCGGCTTTTCTGATCCTTGCCATACCCGGTAAATTGATAGCCGCAAATCAAAACCCGGTTGCAACAACTTCGCGGATAAGGGTTTGGAAAGATATTTCCAGGGGAACTCGGTTACTGTTCAGAAACCGCCCCATCCGGTTTGCCGTTATGATTGAAAATATCCCGCTACACGAGCAGGGCAGGGTGTATGGGGCCCATTTTTCGTGGGTTCATCTTTTCTGGGGCATCGGATATATACTGGCCGGTATTACAGGAAATTACTTTCATCCCAGGGAATTCCTGGCCGGAGGCGCCGTCGCTTTACTCCTTTTTGCAGTCGTTTTAATTACTTCGATGTGCAAAACAAAATAAACTTATATTTGTTTATTCGAGTAAAACTAAAGAATCATGTCTTCGCAAAGTGTATTTACCAAGCTTACAGCCATAATAGTTGATGATGAACTTCATGGAAGAGAGAACCTTAAGAAAATCATTGAAAATTATTGTCATGAGATTGAAATTCTGGGATGTGCGGATTCTGTGGTTAGTGCAAAGGAACTTGTAAATGTTCATAAGCCAGATGTAGTGTTCCTCGATATTAATATGCCGGTACTGGACGGGTTTGATTTTCTTGATGAATACGACGATCGGAACTTTATGGTTGTATTCGTCAGCGCTCATGAGGAATTTGGAATCAATGCCGTAAAAGTCGGCGCCGAAGATTATCTTCTTAAACCGGTAAATATTAAGGAGCTTAAGCAGACTGTTAAAAAACTTCTGTCCATAAAAAATAAGAAGATAAAAGTCGGGACTGTTCACGAAACGGATAAATTAGTTCTTCCTGCATCTCACGGTTTTGATGTACTGGTATTTGACGATATAATCCGTCTTGAAGCCGATGGATGTTATACAAAAGTGGTTATTAAAGTCGGAAAGAATAAAATCGTTTCGCACACTTTGAAAGATTTTGAGGATACCCTGCCGAAAGAAAAATTTTTCAGAATTCACAAATCGCATCTGATCAATTTGAAGTATATTAAAGAATATTCAAACCTCAGTGGAAACTTTGTCACAATGACAGACGGCAGCAAGGTTGAGATATCACGGCGGAAAGTTCCGGAATTTATTCAGAAAATAAAAGAAGTGCTAAATGCAGTTTGAATATGTTTAATAAAATATTAATACTTGCTGTAATCAGTTTTCTTCAGTATGTCCAGGTTTATTCGCAGACACCTTCTTATTATCATTACACTTCATCTGACGGCCTGGCTTCTTCCACTGTTTATGAAATCATTCAGGATAGAGACGGTTTTATCTGGTTCGCTACGATAAACGGAATGAGCAAGTTTGACGGAAAACACTTTACTACATTCAGAACGAATGATGGTCTTAATTCGAATTCGATTATATCTCTTGTAGAAGGGAAAAATGGCGAATTGTATATCGGTAATTATGAAAAAGGGGTCAATGTTTTAAGAAATGAGCGGATCGAAAACTATTGCAGTGAGATTGACGGGAAAAGTTTTGCTACATCATTTTTGTTGCTTGTCACTTCGGGAAAAAATGAGCAAAACTTATACGCCTATCGAAGTTGGGGGAACATAAATGTTATGCATGAAAAAATAGCCGGCGGTCGTTTTGATTACAGTATCTCCCTGAATCCTCAACATCTTATTAAATTAGAAAAGTTACCGAACAGAGAAATAATTGTTTTAACTACAAGT
Organism: Porphyromonadaceae bacterium; assembly: GCA_007280905.1. Lineage (GTDB taxonomy): Bacteria > Bacteroidota > Bacteroidia > Bacteroidales > UBA12481 > UBA12481. The sequence continues at coordinate 13,801 of QYQM01000053.1, forward strand.
GGGTTATTTAATTTTAAAAATGATGACTTTACCAAATTGCACATTAACGGTTTGCCGGATACTACTGTTTATTGTCTTGCTGACGGTGATGACGGCAGTTACTTTATCGGCACAACAGGGATGATCTACAGGGTAAAAAACAATAATGTTGTCAGACGATATAAAATAAATTTATACGCAGATAATAATGATGTAACGGCAATCTTAAGAGATAAAAATAATAATCTTTGGTTTTCGATTATGAACAGAGGTTTCTTTTTAATTCCGGACGGTTCTGATAAAATCGTTGATATCGGAAGTAAAATGGATTTACAGAATACTCTGGTAAATAATTACTTAGAAGATTCTGAAGGTAATATCTGGGTTAGTACATTCGGCAAAGGCGTTTATTGTTTGAATAATCTTTATTTAAAAAGTTACAATGAGAAAGACGGATTGAGTAATAATAATGTTTATTCCATTGTGAAAGAAAAATCTGGTAAACTATTGATTGGCACGTTTAACGGTGTGAATATTTTAGAAAACGGAAAATTTGATCAGGTTAAAAGCAATTCGGGAAAATCTTTGACGGAATATATCTACAAAATAAAAAATATTAATAATAATTTTTATGTCTGCGGCACATTTGGTGTAAATGAAATGATAAATATTTCTTATAATGGGATAAAGCTTAATATGTTCAGTTCGCCATCTTTCTGTAAAACAAGCAATGGACTATACCTGTTTGGAACCGGGACAAATATCATAAGGGTTTATAAATATCTTCACAATAAGAAAAATCAACCTTACTTATTCTTTATTTTTGGGGATAGTTCCAGGATCAACCGCGTTAACGAAATTTTTGAGGATACAGAAAAGAATGTCTGGATAGGAACGGGTTTTGGTTTATGCAAAGTATCCAACCTTACGGGTCAATCTGGGCAGGCAGGATGGAAAAAATCCTTTTTCCCCTCTGATCCGGTTCTGAACTCAAGAATAAATTCAATTTCTCAGGATGATAAAAACAATGTATGGTTTGCAGGCGAGAAGGGAATAGCCAGCTATAACCTCGAAAATGATTCGATTAAAACCTACACAAATATAAAAGAGAATGACTTCTCATCCTCATCCTCTACCTCTATAGTTTCGGATAACAAGAACAGGATTTGGATCGGAAACATGAAGGGACTTTATTTATTTGACGGAAATTCAATCAAACATCTTAACAGGCAAACCGGTCTTCCATCGGATGAAGTATTTACACTTTATTTTGACAACAAGAAAAACTTTCTCTACATCGGTACAAGCAATGGGATTTCCTTTCTGGATATAAATTTATTCGACAACCATGTTCCTCCCTCACCCGATGTAAAAATAATCAGCATAAAGGCAGGTGATTCACTTTATACAAACTATAACAATTTAGTTTTTGAGCCGGAACAACATCATGTTTACATTGATTTTAGAGCGTTAAGCTTTTCTTCACCGGGCTCGATAAAATTTAAATATTGTTTGAATGGCGAGTGGGAGGAAACTGATCATGATTTTCTGGATTTCATTTCTCTTGAGAGTGGAAAAAATGAACTGCAGATCATGGCTAAATCTCAGAATAGTGACTGGGGCAAACCATACCATCTCATCTTAGAAGTCAGACCTCGTTTTAAGGAAACTATCTGGTATAAACTCGGGATAATATTAATAATTGTTCTTGCCTCAATCTCCTTGGTAACATGGCGGTTGCGATTGAGCGCTAAAAAGATCCGGAAAGAATTGGAATTAAATGCAAGGATGAATGAGCTTAAACATCAGGCATTGTCTGCCATGATGAATCCGCATTTTATTTTCAACTCACTCAACTCAGTGCAGTACCTCATTAATTGCCAGAGAAATGAAGAAGCCAATGATTATATCGCAATGATGGCTAAACTGATCAGGAAAAATCTTGACACGGCAGGAAGCGGATTTATTCTTTTATCAGAAGAAATTAACCGGCTTAAACTTTATCTCGATCTTGAGAAGCTGAGATTTCAGGAAGGTTTTTCTTATGAGATTATCACCGGAACCGCTGTTGAAACCAATTCTATCATGATACCAAACATGATCATCCAACCGTTTGTGGAAAATACTCTTTGGCACGGGATTATTGATTCAGGCCATAAAGGTCTTCTAACTGTTTCATTCTCATTTGAAGATATTGATATTGATTCAATAATATCAAGATCATTAATTATAAAGGTTACCGATAATGGAATAGGTATTAATGAGGCACGGAAGAATAGAAAAGAAGATCATATATCAAAAGGGATACAAATTATTGAAGAACGTCTAAGGTTATTGAGTACAAAAATGCAGCTTCCTAAGCCGATCATATTCGATGATCTGAGCAGTCGCGACAACAATTCACACGGGACAGAAGTAATTATTTCACTTCCTGAGCCACTCTATAAAATTATTATTCCGAAATCTGATTCAGATTCTCCTTCTTCACTTACCGATTAATTACCAATACCTACCGTTCGTTTAATAATACCTACCGTATGCTTGTTAGCTATTGTAGCAGGGGACCATTGTTTATAGATTTGGACAAAAGCTGGAGACGATAAAATGAATACAATGGAAAAGCTGATGAGTTTATTTACAAAAAAGCAATCTAAGTCTGCGCCTCTTTTAATTATAAAGCAGGATACAGATGATGCTAACGTAAAAGAATACAAATCAATTGATGAAGCAATTGCCGATCTGGAAAACGATCCGAATGTTCCTTCGGATAAAATTGAAAAACTAAAATCATCTCTGAAAAAGCTGCAGAACAAAACTTCAATTAAGATCAGGAACGGAGAAATAATAAAATGAAAAAAATGAAAACAAAAAATTTACTTTTCAGCATGATGGATCTGAAACGAAAAACACTTCCAATACTTTTTGTTTTAGCAATACTTCTAAGCAATGTGATGCAAGCCCAAATTTTGACCCCCGGAATGGATGCGGTTGTCACTCATTATGGCTTTCCTGATTCAACTTATGTTAGTTGGAAAGTAAATTCTCTATCTCCGGTAGCCGATGTTAAAATAGTGGGTGATCAGAGTAGCGCACCCCATGGAAGCAATTGGGTGCCCCTTGTTAAGAATCCTGCGATAACTAATTGGACGGTTGGCACGATGGGACAGGTTTTCGGTACGGCCATTGATGATGCCGGCAATGTTTATTTTGCCACAACAGCAATGTATTGGGGGGCACAGACGTCGGCTATGTATAATATAGCTCAAAGGCTTGCGGACGCAGCACCTGGGGTCAGCGGTGCAGGAGGCAGTGGCTATCATCCCACCGGTGGGCCGGCGGGTATTTATAAGGCAAGTAGTGCAGTCTTAAATACCGTTTCAGTTTTAACCGGAACAATCATGGCCACCACCGGCAACTTTATCGGAACCACAACAATACCCAATACCGGCTATGGTATTGGCAATATAGCTTATGCTAAAACCATTAATAAACTTTATACCTCCAATTTAGAGGATGGTAAAATTTACTGTATCGATCCGGTCACGGGAACCATTATCTATGTGTATGATCCGTTTCTCCCAGATGCGAGTGGTGCCCAGATAGCCGATTATGGCGAAAGAATATTTGGCCTGGCAGTTAACTATGAACTCACCGAGACAAGACTCTATTATGCCGTATTAATGAGTAACAATCAATCCGCCGTTTGGTCAGTAAAACTCACCAACACCGGGAATTTTGTCCCGCTTACCAATTCACTCGAAATTAACCTCCCGGTCACTTCCCCCCGCACCTATATCTCCGACATCGCATTTTCATACAGAGGGGAGATGCTGGTTGCCGAAAAGGGGGCTCCCCATAATTCCAATGTGTACCAGTATTTTGGGAAACACAATGCCTGGAGTCTGTTTCAGGAACTTTATATGTCATCATTTCCCGGGGGAATTAACTCCGGACATAATAGTGCCGGTGGCGTAGATTACGGATACACTGCAAAAGATAAGGAACAAAGACAATTCTTTTGCGATACGATTATCTGGACGCAGTCTAATGCAATCAGGGGAAATGGTGGTTTAGGGCCTTTTTTAGCCTATGGTCTCTTGAGCCATCCGCTTAATGATTATGTTACTCCCGCCACCTATCTCAATGAAGCGTATATGGTAAATTTAGATGGATCAACAGTAAGTACGTCGTGGAAAGGAGGTTTTGGCGATGTGGAGTGTTACGACTGGGAATGTCTGCCAAAACAAACAGATATCTGTAGCAAAACAGATGCAAAATTAACCAGGATACCCACCGGTGAATGTTGTTATCAGGTTGAAATATCCAACAAATACCGGCCTGATTATTTCACATCAGTTTCCATTACCTCCCATAATGTATCAATCGGCAGCGTTACCAAGGATATCAACTGTACCTGGGCCAATATTACCTATCAATCTGCAACACAGGTGGTTTTTACGAAAACGCCTTCTTTTAACGGCATACCCCTGGATAACCCGGGTTTGCTTCAGGCTTTAGGCACTATTTGTTTTGCGGGGAGTGGTGGTCCTGATAATATTAATGTCGATTTCATAGGCAATCCTCCTCAGAATGACACGGTTTGCACAAAAATACTAAAGATTGAAGGATGTAAAATCCCAGTTGACACCTCCTGTGTTTCAATGCTTGATTTAAAAGCGGAATGTATGGCAGGTGATATTAAAATGAAGTTTAAAATAAAGAACAATTCCAATTTTACTATGCGGGGTTTAACGCTATATTCTCAAACCCCCGATGTAACCCCTGCTCCCCAATTTATTCCAATACCGGATTTATTACCCAGTCAAACCTCTCCTTTATATATTGAAACCACGCTGATCGTTTCAAATAATGCCAAGAAGGCATGTTTCTTTTTTGCCGCATGCGACCAGAATACCACCCCGAGGATCGCAGGGCCCTATCCGAATTGGTGTTGTATGGATAGTATTCTCTATTGCGTCGACATTCCACAATGCGATCCATGTGACGGTATATCTATTACAGCCACCCCATCAAATGTAAAATCCGATGATTGCTGTTATAATCTTACACTTACGAGTAATTATTATAATGCCAACATAGAATATCTTGAATTTACCGGAATCGGAGGCACCCAGTTTGCTTTGTTTTCCGGCTGGAGTATAATCGGTGCTGTGGGTAGCAGTCATATTAAAATCAAGGCACCAGGAGGAGGTATTTCACCGGGTACATACCCCGATTTTGCATCATTCTGCCTTACAGGCACTTCAACCCCACCATATACGGTACTGATCAACAGTATTGATGCAAATGGAGTTCACTTATGCACCAATACGCTGAAGTTCGAGAATTGTAAGTTGGTAGAACCAACCTGTGCCAATATCATCAATGATTCGTTGTATTGTTCAGGCGATCAAATCAAATACACTTTTTATGTAAAAAACAATGCACCCTTTCCGCTCTACCATATTGACTTCAGGACACCGGATAAGAGCGTGGTACTGGATATAAACTACATAGAACCCACCACACCGATTGCCACAGGAAACACCGGAGGACCCTATACGGTAACCATTGATTCTGTTGATCAAAACCTGGATAGATTCTGTATGTATCTGACAGGTCATAATGGAATTTATGATCCGGAACTTGGTCTGGCGGCAACCGAGTGCTGCACGGACTCGCTGGGGGTGATCTGTTTGCCCATGATTAAATGTGGGGTTTGTGACACCACCATCTGCTGCCAGTTTGAGAATATGAAGATTCCCAATGGGATAACCCCTAACGAGGATGGAATCAATGATGTATTTGAAATTTTGAATTCAACTTGTTGCGATTACATTTCCATAAAGGTATTTAACCGTTGGGGCAACATAGTCTATCAAAACGCCGATTACAAAAACGACTGGAAGGGAGTCAATGAAAGTGGTACAAAGTTAGTCCAGGGAACTTATTTCGTTCTGCTTGAGCTTCCGGACGGAAACAAAAAAGGGATCTATGTTGATATCAGATATTAAACCATAAAAATCCTGAAAAATGAAAAAACTTATCATATTGGCAATCATGTGTTCATCACTGATTGCACAGGCCCAGCAGCAACCGCAGTATACCCTGAACCAATTTAACAGTAACCTGGAGATTAACCCGGCATATGCAGGTGCAAATGACAATGCAAGTCTAAGTCTCAGATACCGCAAACAATGGGTAGGATTTGATGGCTCCCCATCAACTGCCAGTTTTAACGCTGAAAGTAAAATAATCCAAAAGCGGCTTGCAATTGGTCTTACCATCATAAGCGACAGGATTGGAATTACACAAAGCACTGCCGGGGATCTGAGCGTGGCATCCCACGTCCGGGTTAGTGACAAAGTTACTATATCCGTTGGGCTGAAAGCCGGAGTGTATTCCCTGAATTCTGATTTCTCGAAACTTTCGAATGTGGATCTGACGGATCCACTCTATGTCACCAACAACAGAACCATCCCTTATTTAGGTTTTGGCGCACTTTTATATACCAGCAAAATGTATGTCGGATTTTCTGCACCGAGGGTGGTGTCTATTGAAAATATATCTCCGCAAACCAGGATCACCAAACCTCATTATTATCTATATGGAGGTTACAGGGTTGTACTTAACAGCGACATTGAACTCCGGCCTGCATTGTTGGGAAAATACGTTTCCGCTGCACCTTTTGAGGTTGATATCGCCATGGATGTATGGTACAAAAACTTAATCGGAGTGGGGGTTTCATACCGCACTTCTGATGCAGTCAATTTTATGATAAAATGGCAATCCGGAAATTTTTATGTTGGTTATTCATACGATATGACCGTCTCCGGTCTTCGCAACTTCAATTCGGGGTCACATGAGATCAACCTGGGATATCAATTTGGCAAACCGGGCATGCCCGACAGGAATCAGAATAACAGATACTTCTAATTAGAAACCAATGAAAAGAATATTTATAATCCTGTTATGTCTTTGCAGTATTTCAGCATTTGCCCAGAAATCACTGGCCGATAAGAAGTTTAAACTCTACGAATACAGCGAAGCCATTCCTCTGTACAAACAGTATCTGGAGAAAAATTCCAATGATTATGACGCAACCAGAAAACTGGCGCTGTCCTGCAGCTACACCAATAATATCTTTGGATCGATAGAGGCGTACCAATCCTTATTAAAGCTCAAAGAAGCGCAGCCGGAGGATTGGTATGATCTGGTTCAACTGTTAAGGATGAACGGAAATTTAACCGAGGCCAGGCTCTATGCAATTCAGTACCAGCAAAAAAACGATGGTGAAAAGGCTCGGAATTTGCTCAAATCCATCGACATGTATGATGAATTGATGTCGGGTAAGAATGAATATGATGTCATCAATAAAACCGGACAGTACAATCAATCCGTTTTTTCAGCCATCTATTACCAGGGCGGCCTTTTGATCACAGCCGAAAATCCGGAAGGGGCCAGAAACGAATGGACGGGCAGAGGAAATACGAAGCTGTTCTTGACAGATTTCAATATCAGTAAACTGGTGCCTTTTGCCAGTGAACTTATGACAAAATATAATGACGGCCCCGCTGTATTGTCCGGTGACGGAAAGGCCATCTATTTTACAACCATCAATAAAAAATCCGTACAGGAGCTGGATGTAAATACGAGTAAACTGCAAATCTCAGCAGCCATTCTCAATGACGGCAAATGGCAATTGGCAGATTATTTCAAATTCAATAACAGCAGTTACAATGTGGCTCATCCGGCACTGAGAAATGACGGAAAAATGCTGGTATTTTCATCCGATAAACCCGGGGGTAAAGGCGGCATGGATTTGTATTTCTGTTTAAAACAAACGGATAACGCCTGGTCTGAACCCATAAATATCTCGGTATTAAATAGTTCCGGAAATGAAATTTTTCCTTCGTTTGATACTTCGGATCATTTATATTTTGCATCCAATGGCCTGCCCGGGTTAGGGGGTCTGGATGAATTTATTTCGAAAAACGAGGGTAACAACTTTGCCTCTCCGATAAACCTGAAAGCTCCCATTAACTCCAGCTATGATGATTTTTCCTTAGCCACAAACGATAATCTGGAAAGCGGATATATCTCCACAAACAGGTTTGGATCTCCGGAAACAGATGATATCGCGGCTTTTTCAAAAAAAGCCCAGGCTGTTCCTGAACCCGTGGTTGAAAAAGTGGTTGCCCCACCAGTTAAAACAGTAATTCGAATAACCGTTCTTGATAAATACACTTCCATTCCGCTGCCTTACGTTTCGGTCACAGTCAGGGACGATAAAAACAACATCGTTTTCCAGGGGATGACCGACCCGGATGGTAAATTAATTGTGGAGGAATTGCCGGCCGATAATTACCGGATTCAGGGTATGTTAAATGAGGTAACCACCACCATCGCAACCATCAAAAAAGACGATTTTACCGAAGAGGTTATAGCCAGGACACTCACACACAATGATCCCAGGTTCACCTTATCGGGCATTGCCACCAATGCCAATAACGAACGACCAGTATCAGGGGTAACGGTGACCTGTGAAAACACCGGGCAAAATAAAACGAATACGAGGATAACGGGCGATGACGGGAAATTCTTCTTTCAGCTGGAACAGGCCAGCGATTTTAAGGTAATGGGTGAAAGGCAGGGATGGCTAAGCAGCGAAGCAATTTATGAAACGACCAAAGGACTGGACCGGAGCAAAGACCTGTATGTAATGATAAAGCTGAGTATGCAGCAACCGGCAGCCGAAGAGGTTATCCGGTTAGACAAAATCTACTATGATTATGATAAATGTGATATTAAACCAAGGGCGGCTGAGGAACTCAACAGGCTCGTCAAGCTCATGAATGATTTTCCTGATATGATCATAGAATTATCCTCACATACCGACAGCAGGGGCAGCAACGTGTATAATCAAAAACTTTCCCAATGCAGGGCCGATGCGGCTTTAGCGTATATCCTGGGCAAAGGCATATCAAAAAGCCGGATTATCGCAATCGGATATGGCGAATCCAGGCTGGTAAACGGATGTTCAGATGGCGTAATTTGTACGGAACAACAACATCAGGAAAACCGGAGAACCGAATTTAAAATTGTTTCCTGTCCCTCCTGCCCTAAAATTGAGAAATAATGAAACAGAACAAATCATTGGATACAATAAATAAAAAAGGTTCTTTCCTGATGATTGCTTTATCTATTTTCCTGGCCCAATCACTCCTGGGCCAGGAAAGTATAAATAAGTGGCGACTCAACGGAAACATGAGCCTAAGCGGGGATTTCTACAGCATGAATACGGACACATCTGCAGCTATGAAGGCACGCAGGCCCGGAAGCGTGGGAAGGATGGTGCTAAACAGCACCTTATCTTATGGCGACTTTTCTTTACCGATCTCCTTAATGCTTTCTGTCGGCCAGCACAGCGCCATACTTCCTCCCTTTGGCAACAGAAATTTCATTGATTTTATTAAAGACCCTTCGAACCGGGTTGGCATAGCGCCTCAATACAAATGGATTCAGGTTTTACTGGGTACACAGGTGCCGCAATATTCCGAACTAAGTGTGGGCGATCTGCCCGTATTTGGCGCCGGTCTGAACCTAACTCCCGGCGTGTTCAGGCTCTCTGTTTTTGCAGGAACTTCTCAGTTGGCAATCGAAGAAGATACCACTAAGAATATTCAGGGTATTTATGCCCGTAAAATGTATTCGGGCAAGATCGGAGTTGGAAAAGAAGAAGCCAGCCACCTCTATTTTATTACCACTTTAATGGAGGATGATACGTCATCCTTAATAAGAAAACCGGTCAATACCATGCCGCGAAACGGCCTGCTCAGCGCCCTGGATTACCGGATCAAAATAGGCAAGCAGATTTACCTGAAAGGGGAATTCGCAGGCTCTGCTTTTACCAGAGATTCCCGCAGCAAGTTGATCACTGATAATAAGACGCCAATAAATCTTCCTCCCGCTATTTTTAAAATGCAGGAATCAAGCCGTTTTGATTATGCAGGTGCACTCACTCTTGCCAAGGATGGCAAAATCTTTGGAATAAAACTGACCGGGAAATATATCGGTGACGGATTTGTGCCGCTGGGTTATCCATTTATGCAGACCGACAAGCTCGACGTTACCATAAACCCGCGTTTTAACCTGTTTAAAGATAAATTTCAGCTATCGGGCTCTGTTGGAAAAAGGATCAACAATCTGTCAGGAGCCAGGGCTGCAACAACCACCCAAACGATAGGAAGTGCTGATATGAACGTGCAGATTACCCAAAGATTTTCCGTTTCAGCTTCATTTTCCAATTTCGATTTCCGTAATTCAATCACCCTGGATACGCTACGGGTTCAGATGGTTACCAGGTCATTGAGCCTGAGTCCGACCTATACGTATACCGGCAAAAAAATTATGCATGTGATCACGATTCTCGGTTCACTTAATACATTCACCGATTTTAACACCATCAGCGGTGCCCTCAATGATAACGATTCCCGCACGGCACTTTTGACCTACTTACTGGCCAATTTGAGTACTCCATTTACCATGAGTTCAACACTCAGCTATTTCGATAATCTCTCCTCCATCGGAATGCTGACTACTGGATCGGCCAATCTGAGTTTCGGGTACCGGTTTTTCAAGAAGAAGCTGAACGCCACTGCAGGTATTTCCTATACCACGAACAAACTGGATGCCCTGTCAGCAGGCGCCCAGGCAACCACCAATCTGGGCTTGAAATATTCCTTGAATCAGAAGATCAATCTATCTGCATTCGGCTCCATAAACCTGTTTAAATACGGAACCGAACGTCCCGGAGTCTCTTACCGGGAAAACCTGTTACGGTTGTCCTTAACTTATAAATTTTAGTGTCATGAAAAAGATATTCACTTTGATATTATTAGCCTGTTTAGGCACCGGCTGGGTGTTTTCACAGAACATTCAATTAATCATGTCGCCCAGGCCCTCACCCTATTTTTCAGATTGGCAAAATAAAACCGAAACGGCCCGATTGATTGTCAATAACCCATCGAAGGCTTCCATAGACTGCAAAATCAAAACCCAGCTATTCAACAGCAAGGAAGAAATGGTCGGGGAAACCGATTTTAATAAAATGCCGGTACTTACGCTGATGCCGGGGATTTCACAATTCAATGCCGAAGATATTTATCCGCTGGATGCGATCAGGCTTTTCGGGAATTCGTTATCATCGATGTTGAAAACCGGCCGTATCCCCGAGGACAATTACCGGTTATGTACCGACCTGCTTGATCCGGTAAAAGGGACCCCCCTGACTCAGTCGCCCCAATGCAAGATGTTCAGCATTATTGCCTTTCAGGCCCCGGTATTGCTCTCACCGCGTGAAGATGAAAGTATCCCCGTAGCTCGGATTAGGGGAGTCAATTTCAGGTGGTCACCCGTGACACCGTCAGCAAATCAAGTGGTTATATACAGGCTGCAGATATGGGAAGTTCTGGACGGCCAGAACAAGGTGGATGCATGCAGAAACAATATGCCCGTTTATGAAAAAGATCTGAGGGGCGTTCTACAGACCGGCTGGCCGGTGGATTTTGTACCCGCCGAAGGTCAGAAATCGTTTGTATGGTCTATCACCCCATTAGATGATCAGGACCGGAAATTAGTGACCGAGGGATATGGAATGGCGGAGCCGTTTGGGTTTAGTCTTTCCGTCATCCGTACAGTTGGGGGGGATCTTGACCTTGTAAATAAGATTACTGTCTCCGGTAATACGGCAAATACTCCTTTGGACCTTATGGTTGTTAACTTATCTATGTCTTCAAGTGGAACATCTCGGACAAATCAATTTAGGTTAGAAGATCTGAATATTCAACTGACAAACAATGCAAAAGAACCGGTCGAAGTAAGTTTAAGAGGAACCGTTACCCTCACTTCTAATGCTGATACGCCAACGAAAGCAGCACCGAGACCAATACGATACGGACTTATACTGAATTTTGGCTTCAAACCATTTACCCTTCCTCCCGGAACCACAACATTTACTTTCGATGATATTAAAAAAGGGGATTTAAAATTCTCGTCGGATGAATGGACCAAAGCTTTTGGTCCGGATGGGATTTTACCTCCCGGCGACTATGAGATCTGCGCCTGGGTTTTGGAAAGTTCGGAGAGTGACGGGTACAAAGCCTGTATCGATCAGAAAATTACTGGTGGCGGACCACGCACGATTGAATTATTAAGCCCGAAAGGTGATCTGCCGCCAACATCAAACAGTCCCACATTCATCTTCAGACCTAGCACAAGCACGTGGAAAACCGAAAAAGCAGAAGAAGGTGTTTCATACTCAATAGTTGTCAGGGAAATACCTGAAGCAGGTGAGCCGGAAAACGGAGTGATGGTGCTGGAACGCAGCAATATTCGCGAAAACACTTTGCCTTTTCCAAAAAATACTCCTTCACTGGATGTAGCTAAAAGTTATGCATGGCAATTGTCGTGGTTCAAAAATGGCAAATTGGAGGGGAGGACTCCGTTCACTCTTTTCAACTTCCACAAAGAAACGAACAGCCAGAAAAGAAAATTTGCCTTCCGCTGGAATACAGATTACCGGATAGAGAGATCAGACTTGTTGAAATATTTAAAAACCGAAGAACTAGTAATAAAACAAGGGGATTATCCTTATGATTATTCATCAAATCCATATGGCAACGTAACATTACGCTTAGCAAAACCACTTCCTGCTCAGGGGATAGACGAGAAAGGAATCATGTCTAATGCTGATTGTATGGATCCATCTTGTTTGGAAGATGGCGAGTCGTGCTACCGGGCCTTCGGAGGTATTATGAATTGTCTTGTTACGCCGGTTATCGAAAATGGATTGATCATAAAGCTTATTCTTTCCTATAAAGGCGACAACAGCGGTTCTGGCTCAACCGGAGGCGGATCAGGCACAATCAGATTATTAAGCCCGGTGGGTCATGGGGGAACCGGTGATGAAGGATCGGGAGAAGAGGGCGATCTGGTGACATTTAAATGGTCGGCTCCGGACCTTAAAGGACCTTTCTCTTTGCATATCGTTGAATTAAAAGAGTCCCAGTCACCGGATGAGGCGATGCAAAAGAACAAGGCTTTCTTTGAGCAAAATGGCATTGAAGGGACTACCTTTAAATATCCCGGCTTAGCACCAAAATTCGAATCCGGAAAGAAATATGCCTGGATGATTCAGTATGGAGAATTACGAAGTTCAATCAGCATCTATGACAGGTGGGGGATAAAAATAGCTTACTCCTGGGAAACAGATTATCATCTGGACAACGCCGACATATTAGGATACTTACAAACAGATGAAGTAATCATAAAAAAAGGGAAATACCTGTTTGATTATTCAACAAATCCCAATGGTGACGTAACATTACCATTGACTAAACCAATCCGGGATAATAGAATAAACAAGGCTGAGGTAATGTTTGAAGGTGTTCCTGCGGATATTGATTGTGCTAAAGATGGAAGCTCGTGCGTAGGCGGACCCAGGCCTCTATCGATGGGAAAACCTTCCTATTACATTGTTAAACCGGGAATTGCAAATGGAATGATCTTCCAAATTATTCTTTCCTACAAAGCAGCAAACAGTGGCCAGAATGACCACAGTGGTGATCCGGCTGTAGGCGTTAAAATAAATCCTCCTGCGCCAAATCAACTGAAGTTAACCGACCTCACCAACTTTACCCTTACTAATGGGATCCTGAAGCCACTTGAGGTAGTTTTATCGTGTACACTAACTTCCGCGAAAACACAACCACTCCTGATCATTATTATAATTGTCCTCAAAAAATTTACCCTTCCTCCCGGACCCACAACATTTACTCCTGACGATTTTAAATCCGGGGATGTAAAATTCGCGTCAGATGAATGGGCCAAAGCGTTTGGTCCAAACGGGAAAGTGCCCGCCGGCGACTATACCCTTTGCGTTTCAGTTCAGGATCAATCGGGCAAGGAAATCAGAAAAGGCTGTATAGAACAGAAAATCGTAGGCGGCGATGCTCCGCAGCTCATTTCACCGAAGGATGATCTGCCACCAACATCAAACAGGCCAACATTCGAATGGAAAATGGAACCTGCCTTAGAGAATGTTTCCTATTCGATTACTGTTAAGGAGTTGGAAGAAGGCAAAGACATTGAAAACGGAGTGATGGTGTTGGAACGCAGCAATATTCGTGAAAACACTTTGCCTTTTCCGCAAAATACTCCTTCACTCGATCCAGCTAAAAGTTATGGATGGAAAGTGTCTTGGTTCAAAAACGGCAGATTGATGGGGAGGACTTCGTTCACGCGCTTTAGTTTTACAAAAGGAACAGGCGGCGGTACTCCACTCCAATGTGAATGTGGAAAATGGGGACCGCTGGAGATCAATAAAGTCAAGGTTGATTGCGGTGGAAAAATGGAGTCGAAGTGCAGTGAGCCCATCAACTTCAAGAACACGTATCAGTGCACACCCAACAACGAGAATTGTAAAGCAAAAACGAAATGGGACATTATGCTGAACAGTATCAGTATTCAATCAGGCATTGGCAGCAGCGGCACCTTTACACCGGTGACCGATGGCACGTATGTTATCACCCTGAACGCCAGCTGCAATGGCGTTTCATGCCCACCATGTACCTATACGATAATGGTAAAAGGCTGTCCGTGCCAATGCAATGAAAAATGGGGACCGCTGGAGATCAATAAAGTCAAGGTTGATTGCGGTGGAAAAATGGAGTCGAAGTGCAGTCAGCCCATCAGCTTCAAGAACACGTATCAGTGCATACCCCTGAACGAGAATTGCAAGGCAAAAACGAAATGGGACATTATGCTGAACAATACCAGTATACAATCAGGCGTTGGCAGCAGCGGTACCTTTACTCCGGTGACCAATGGCACGTATGTGATCACCCTGAATGCCAGCTGCAATGGCGTTTCATGCCCGCCA
>QYQM01000056.1 GCA_007280905.1 Porphyromonadaceae bacterium
GCAAATAAGAATGCAAATAAGAATGCAAGTGCAACTGAAAATACAAAGTATATTGTCCGCAATTAAAGGTTAGCACAAATTAAGCTTAAATTTACAACTATGGTAAAGAAACCCTGAAAATGGTCAGTGAAAAATTAACAAAGAAGTTTGGTCGCGGGTTCTCGGTGGACAACCTCGAATCGATGCGTTCTTTTTATATAAACTACCAAAATAAATTCATTCTAAACGAGGCCTCAAATTCCGAGACACTGTCTCGGATTTCCTCCGATGAACATAACTTGCTCACATTAAGCTGATCGCACTTTGTATTGCTTTTAAAAATTGACGAAAGGGAACGTGGTTTTTATGAAATAGAATCCATTAACAACAACTGGAGCATCCGGGAACTCGAACGTCAGTACAATTCTTCCTGATATGAACGACTGGCTTTGAGCAAGAACAAAGAAAAGGTAAGGCTACTCAGCCAAAAAGGTCAGCTGGTCATTAATGCATCTGATTTAATTAAACAACCTTACATTCTCGAATTTCTTGGTCTAAACGAGGAAGCTGCTAATTCTGAGTCAGACCTTGAAAGTGCCATCATTGATAAAATCGAACATTTTCTACTCGAACTCGGAAAAGGTTTTCTGTTTGAGGCACGCCAAAAACGAATCTCCTTTGAAGGTTAAAACTTTTATATTGACCTTATTTTCTATAACCGTTTGTTAAACTGCTACGTGCTGATAGACCTTAAGATAGGCAAACTCACCCATCAGGATATGGGCCAAATGCAGATGTACGTAAACTACTTCGACCGAAAGGTAAGAACTGCCTCAGAAAATCCTTCTATTGGAATTTTTCTCTGCAAAGAAAGCAATAAGGCAGTAGTAGAATTTACTTTGCCCGAAAAGGAGAGGCAAATCTTTGCACGCGAATACAAACTCTATCTGCCGGCAAAAGAAGAATTGAAAAAGCAAATTGAAAATTTATAGCCGGTTGGTTTCCTTTCGCCATTCGCCGGTAAATTATCCTCCCTTCACCGATAGGCCATTGAACCCGGGTTTTCTATGACCTAATCTTTGATCCGTAATTCAAAACGAACGAATAATAATTAACTAATAAAAAAACAAAATGGAACGCATGGACAGAGATTTTCGCAGGGAACACCGGCACGACCGCCCGGTGTTTGACCACCGCAGACACATGAACAACCGCAAGGGCTGGGGTGTTTTGCTGATCATCGTTGGCTTGGTGCTTTTTGCCAACGTGTTTGATTTTTTCCCTTATGATATTAAACGGATTGTGTTCTCCTGGCAGATGCTTCTGATCGCCATTGGGGTGATATCACTGATCAACAACCGAAGCATCGTGCCGGGGATTTTTCTGATTGCTATCGGAGGGTTTTCACTGGCGAATCATTACTGGATTTTCCCGGATTACTGGAGGCAGGCATTCTGGCCGGTAGTGCTTCTTCTCTTCGGTGTTTACCTGATCGTGGCTCCACCGCGTTACCTCCGTCACTGGAGAGGACCCGAACAGGGGGGAGACAACCGGGATTTTATCGATGAGGTGGCTGTATTCAGCGGCGGCGACAGGATCATCACCTCTCAAAATTTCAAGGGTGGCCGTATTCTAAGCGTTTTCGGAGGTTCAAAAATCAACCTGATGAATGCCAAACTGGCTGAAGGTCCGCAGATCCTCGATACCATGAGCATATTCGGAGGATCAAATGTGATTGTTCCAGCCGGATGGACCGTAAAGGTTGAAGTGGTGGCCATCTTTGGCGGATTCAGCGATAAACGCGAAAGGATGCCCAACCTCGTTTACGATCAGAACACGATGCTGGTGATCAAAGGTATGGCTATCTTTGGGGGCGGAGAAGTAAAATCCTACGGAATCTAACCGATGAGAAACCCGTTCCTGATCAACCGGACATACACTCTTACCTATATAGCAGCATGGATACTGGTTGCCGGTATCCATGCCGCTGTTTTATGGCTGACCTCCGGGCAGGAACTCCTCATGGCTATTGCTGATAGCCTGATTTTCAATGTTCTGTTTGCAGGGATTGCCCTGGGCCTTTGGTATTCCATCCGGTACTACGATTTTAACAAGGCAGGCTTCCTCGACCAGTTGCTGAACCACCTGCTGATTGCATTCATAGTTCTCGGCATTTGGCTGGGGGTAGGGTACCTGATCCTGAATAATATCTGGCCGGATCATACAGATTACCACGGTTTTCTGATTAACTCGCTGCCATGGAGGGGAATATCCGGACTATTTTTTTATTTTCTGATCATCCTGATCTATTACCTGTATATCAACAGCGAAGACCGAAAAACCCGCATCAGCAAAGAATCCACTTTACGGTTGCAAGTGAAGGAAGCCGAAATAGACCGGTTGAAAGCCCAGATTAACCCGCACTTCCTGTTCAATAGCCTCAACTCGGTTTCATCCCTGATTAACAGTCAGCCAGAACAGGCCCGGGAGATGCTCGTGCGGTTATCAGGCTTCCTTCGTTATGCACTGGAAAACCGGCATAATAACCTGACCTCCCTGGAGGCTGAACTCGAAAATATCCGGTATTATCTCGAAATTGAGAAAGTAAGGTTCGGCAAGCGGCTTCAATTTGATTTTATTGTACCGGAAGAATGCCTGAAAATGACCATCCCACACATGATTCTTCAGCCGCTGGTGGAGAATTCGATAAAGCATGGAGTATACGAAAGCACTGAGCCGGTGAAGATCGAACTGCAAGCTTTTTGCCGCCAGAAAGATAGCCTGATTGTGGAAATCTCAAATGATTTTGATCCCGAAGCCCCCCCGAGAAAAGGGAAGGGCATCGGGATAATAAATACAAAGAACCGGCTTTATCTGGCCTATAATTGTGATAATTGCCTTACGGTTGAGCGAACGGAGAATCGCTTTACCATCAAAATGACCATCCCGCAATTCCTGAATGATGAAAACCCAACTGAAAGCACTGATCATTGACGATGAAGAACCGGCAAGGGTTCTGATCCGCTCATACCTCGATTCCTTTCCTGATATACAGATTGTTGGCGAATGTGCCAATGGATATGAAGGATTGAAAGCCATTCAATCGGAGAAA
Source organism: Porphyromonadaceae bacterium (assembly GCA_007280905.1). Lineage (GTDB taxonomy): Bacteria > Bacteroidota > Bacteroidia > Bacteroidales > UBA12481 > UBA12481. Next base: position 3,092 of record QYQM01000056.1, read on the forward strand.
CCCGACCTGGTATTTCTGGATATCCAGATGCCAAAAATTTCCGGATTTGAAATGCTGGAACTCCTGGATGAATATCCTCAGGTGATCTTTTCAACCGCTTTCGATGAATATGCCATTAAAGCCTTTGAATTCAATGCAGTGGATTATCTGTTAAAGCCATATTCCAGGGAACGCTTCAGCCAGTCGGTCAATAAGGCCATCGATAGGATAAACCAAAAAGCAGGTACGGCTCCGGGTCTCTCAAAAATCGCCGGAGGAACGCTGCCGGACGGAATGTATCTCGACCGGATCGTGGTAAAAACGGGTCAGAAAATCAAGGTGATTGCGATCGATCAGGTGGAATACATCGAAGCCGAAGACGATTATGTGATGGTTTACACCGGTGAAGGCAGATATCTGAAACAGATGACCATGGGCTATCTCGAGGAGCACCTTGATCCGGCTGAATTTCTGCGCATTCACCGGTCGCATATCGTTAAGATTACACAGATCGTCCAACTCGAACCTTACGATAAAGAAACCAAAGTTCTGGTTATGAAATCCGGCAAGAAGATCCACACCAGCAAGGCGGGGATGAAAAGGTTGCGGGAAGTGCTGGGGTTCTGAGGGCTTGAGCCTTAATAAATCATCTTATATCCAATCCCCCTCACGTTAAGTATCTCTACATTTGAGTCATATTGAAGATGTTTGCGGAGTTTGGTGATGAAAACATCCATGCTGCGGGCATTGAAGAAATTATCGTCGCCCCACACTTTTTTCAGGACGAAACTGCGCTCAACCACCTGACTGCGATTGATGCAGAGCAGCCGCAATATCTCCGTTTCGCGATGGGTCAATTTGGTGATCTGATTCCGGAATTCCAAAGTTTGTTTCATGTGGTCGAACTTGTAGGCACCGATCTGATGCACCACAACATCATCTTCTGATTTCAACGCTTCATTGGGATCTGCGAGCCGGGCTTTGATCCTTACAATCAGTTCCTCCATGCTGAAGGGCTTTTTGATATAGTCGTTCCCGCCGAGCTCAAATCCTTTAACTACATCCGGAGTTTGCGAACGGGCGGTCAGGAAAATGATTGGAGTTACTGAATCTACCTTGCGAATTTCCTGGGCCATCGTGAATCCGTCCTTTAACGGCATCATGATGTCTAACAGGCAGATATCGGGTTTATACTCACTATACACCTGCATTCCGGTTTTCCCGTCCTGGCAATAACGGACATCGAATCCTCTCGATTCGAGACTCTCTTTAACAATCAATCCGAGGGATTGCTCATCTTCAACAAACAGTACTTTGGTTTTTTTCATTGGATTTCTGGTAATGCAACTGTAAATTCTGATCCCGCTCCAAGCTGGCTTTTTACTCCAACGGATCCACCGTGGGCCTCAACAATCTGCCTCACATAGGCCAGGCCGAGCCCGAACCCTTTTACCGCATGGAGATCGCCCGTTGATACCCGGTAAAACTTATCGAAAATATGCTTTTGCTGTTCCTTTGAAATTCCCATCCCATGATCAACCACAACAAACACAACAAATTCATTTTCCCGGTAGCAGCTAACATCAAGTAAAGCAGAAGGTCCGGAATACTTTACCGCGTTATCGAACAAATTGTTGATCACATTCTGGATGTGAAACTTATCTGCGTGAATATATCCGGGCCCCTTCAGGTCAAACCGGAACTCCACCCGATCGGGGTTCTGGAGGATGAATTTTTGTGCTGTCTCTTCCAATATCTGGCTGATATTAAATGTTTCCTTAAATAGAACGAGATGTTGCTTCTCAAACGTACTTATGCGCAAAACATTTTCTACCATTCCGGCGAGCCGGTTCAGTTCAAGGCGGGATAAATCGATGTATTTGAGACTTTTAGTTCTATCATCCAATACATCAAATTGTACCAATGCTTCCATGGCCGCTGATACGGTAGCGATGGGCGTTTTCAGCTCATGGGTCATATTATTGACAAAATCATTCTTGATATCTGAAAGCTTTTTCTGGCGGACCAGCATAGCCATCATATAAAAGAAACTCCCAGCAATCAGGATCACGAAAAACACCGATACAAAAAGGGTCATCCACATTCTTTTGAGCAGAAATGACCGGGTTTCGGGAAAATAGGCGAGTACTTTTTCATTATTCCGGTTGATGCCCGGCAGCTTTTGTATTGCCTGGGCCGATGAAAATTGTTCCGGAGTGCCGCCGGTAAGATCAAACACCGAGTCATTCTTGCTGAAGGCGAGAATAAACGGGGTGGTAATCTTCCGCTCTTCCAGGAGAATCTTATAGTTCTTACTGATGGCAGGCAATTCCGGATGAATAGTGGCCAGGCTCTGGAATACTTTGCTGACAATTCGGTTGAGATCCGTTTGTTTGATATACATCGAGTCCTTCAGATTTCCCGTGATGGAATTATCACTCAAATCCAGGGTCTGTTCTGTAATACGATAGGTTTCAATGGTAATGGGCTCGGTGGTACTGTCCTGCATTTCAAGGATATGACTGATAATGGTCTCCTCGGTTTCCTGATTTAAGACCTCTTCCAGGGCTGTATTAATCTCATTGTGGAAAGTCTGATTATGCAGATCATAGGAATTGCTTATCCAGTAGATCTGGAAGATAATAATTCCGATCAGGGCTACCGACATGGTAATGATAATATAGCGCAGATTCCGGTTCACGATGCCAATTTACGCAGATATGTATGAATCAGCGTTGTTGATTAACAATCGTTAACAGAAGAAAGGGTTATCTGTTGTCGGTTGTCAGTTATGGTTGTTGTGATGGTTGTGGTTGTTATGTTTGTTGTGGTTGTTATGTTTGTTGTGGTTGTTATGTTTGTTGTGGTTGTTGCGAGTTGCAGGTTCTTAAGCCGGAGCGCCCCCTCTCCCGTGAGCTTGCGAACAAACTCACACCCACACCCACACCCACAACCATCACAACCTGCACAACCATCACAACCTGCAACCTGCAACCTACAACCTACAACTGATAACTGATAACTGATAACGGGATAAGAATGTTCTATATTTGCATTTTATTTGGACCGATATGATTATTGAAGAAAAAAATCTTGCAAAGGTTATTCTGATTGGCGACCGGGTTCTTATAAAGCCCAAGACCCCTGAAAACAGAACCAAGGCGGGTCTTTACCTTCCTCCAACGGTACAGGAGAAGGAAAAGGTGCAGAGCGGTTATGTGGTTAAGGTCGGTCCTGGTTATCCGATTCCGGCCGTCACGGACATCGATGAGGCCTGGAAGCCCAAACAGGAGGATGTCCGGTATCTGCCCATACAGGCAAAAGAGGGAGACCTGGCTGTCTATCTGCAGGATTCGGGTTATGAGATTGAGTTTAATAACGAGAAATTTCTGATTCTTTCACATACATTTATTTTAATGCTTATACGCGATGAAGATTTATTCGATTAATTCAAGGATTCTATTAATGGGCCTGATCCTGATGCTGTCCGGTGTCAGTCTGATGGGCCAGTTTATCATTCCTCAGGGTAAAGATGTTGATGGAAAATATACCTTTAAAGATGCTTTGAAGGACTATGATCAGTGGGCCTCGGTGTCTTCAAATCTTGATCAGAAAGGCTGGAAAGCCTATGGCCGATTTATGGAGTTCAATCGCAGCCGGTTGAATCCCGACGGCAATCCGGCCGACCCATCGATTTTTCTAACGGAGGTTGGTAAATTACAGGCCGAAAAGCAAATTCAGGCCAGGTTTAAAACCGGGAACGGCTGGTCGCCTGTCGGCCCCGATCATCGGCCGCCGAGCGTCGAAATTTATTCATCGCATGGCATGGGGAGGATTAATTGTATCGCTTTTCACCCCACCAATCCACTTATTTACTGGATCGGTGTGGCCCAGGGAGGTGTGTGGAAAACCACTGACGGCGGAAATACCTACATGCCACTCACGGATGATCTTCCAATTCTGCGCATCAGTGATATTGCCGTCAATCCCGGGAATCCCGATAATATTTTCATTTCGGTATGCGATTATGCCTATATCGGTGTAGCTCTTAATACAGACAGCCGGAAACGTCACACCCATTACGGATTGGGTGTATACCGGACTGATGATGGCGGAATGACCTGGAGGCCAACGGGTTTGACGTTCAATGAAACAGATTTTGATGCATCCCTTATCCGCAGGGTTCTATTTCATCCCACCCAACCAGGAACATTGATCGCTGCGGGTGTTTCCGGCATCTTTAAATCAACCGACGACGGAAATACCTGGCACAAGGTAAACAGTGACGTGATCTGGGATATCGAGCAGGATTTTACCAATGGTTCGGTTATTTATGCTACCACCGGAACAATCAGAAGTTTTGGCGGAGGATCAGCCAAACTATTGAAAACAACCGATTTTGGTGAAACCTGGACACCAAAGAATACCAACTGGCCTGCCGATCTGAGTATTGGCCGAACCGAGATTGGACTTACTCCGCAGAATTCCGACTGCATTTATCTTTTAGCCGCTGATCCTTCAGGCGGATTTTATGGTTTTTACCGGTCGACTGATGGAGGTGAAACCTGGACTGCACGCAATACCTTGGCGGACAATGGCGTGAATATCCTCGATAACTATCAGGGCTGGTACGACCTGGCTATCCTGGTGGACCCGAAGAACAAAGAGCGGGTTTACATCGGAGGATTAAACATGAATGCCACCTCTGATGGCGGACTCACCTGGACAGCCGTTTCGTCCTGGGTTTTCTCCATGGACAACTTTACCCTGCATGCCGATCAGCATCAGTATAAATATAACGCTGTTGATCACAAATACTATGCTTGCCACGATGGCGGAGTTACCCGCACAGACACCATCATCCCGGGTACCCGCACCGATGGCAAATGGGCCACTACCTGGCAGGAGCGCTCGAATGGTATGATTATCACCTCGTTTTACCGTATCGGTTTGTGCGAAATGTTCCCCGGCTACGTAGTTGGTGGCGCCCAGGATAATTCGAGTTTTTATAACCGCAACGGCAACTGGATCAATTTTATTGGCGGCGACGGAATGGATTGCATGATCAATCCCGATAATCCGGATGTTGTTTATGGCTCATCACAATATGGCAGCCTGGTTCGCTCCGACAATGGCGGAAGTAGTTTCAAATCGATCCGGCCAAACGTGGGCAGTGAGAGGGGTGAATGGACCACTCCGATGATACAGGACTTGAATAATCCCAATATCATTTTTACCGGTTTTGGGAATGTCTATAAATCTGTCAATAAAGGAGATACCTATACCAAGATTTCAAGCTTCCCGGTTGTTTCCGGTTATAATGGTCCGGCCGAGATCACTGCCCTGGCTATGTATCCCGGAAATAATAAAACTTTGTATGCTGCGTCGAGGATCCGGTATGATTATCCTACAAAGACGAAATTGTGGGCAACTCAGGATGGAGGCGTACGCTGGATCAATATCATCGACGGAATTCCCGATTCCCTTTATATTACCTCCCTGGCTGTAAATGGCAGTGATTCACTGGATTTGTGGGTTACCTTCGGAGGGTTCCTGCCCGGCGAGAAAGTGTACCGGACCATCGACGGGGGTGCCACCTGGAAAAATATGACCATGGATCTTCCGAATATTCCGGTGAATACAGTTGTTTATCAGGAAGGTTACGGAACTGATGTCGTGTATATCGGAACTGATGCCGGTGTTTATTATTACACCGATGAATCCGGCAAATGGACGCTTTACAGCAATCTTTTACCCAATGTGGTGATATCAGAACTGGAAATTCATTATCCCTCCAGAAAGATTTATGCTGCAACTTTTGGCCGGGGTATCTGGATGGCTAACCTGGTTCAGGGAACATCCGGAACAGAACCAACAGGATTTATCAGCAGCAAGATATCCGTTTATCCGAATCCGACTAACGGTGCCATTAACCTGCAAATAGATGGTATCCAGACTTCTGAGGCCAGAATTGAAATGATTTCCATCACCGGGGAACGTGTTTTCGAAGAAACTATCCCTGTTGGAAACGGTATGATTCAGAAACAGCTTCACCCGAATCTGGTTCCGGGAATGTATTTCATCCGCGTTTGGGCAGGAAAACAACATCTCACTGAGCGTTTTATTAGGCAGTAACCTAAATCCACCTCACCCCCGGCCCCTCTCCCGCGCTCGCAAGCTCACGGGAGAGGGGAGTGAGCTCCGGGCAAAGCAACCGACGACTGATAACAGATAACTCATAACAATCATAACAATCATAACAATCACAACAATCACAACAATCACAACAATCACAACAATCACAACAATCACAACCGACAACTAATAGCTAATAAACAATGAAAAAACTCCTCTTGTCTCTTGTTCTCGTCCCTTTCCTGTTCGCCTGTAATCCGGCTTCGAAAAAGGGTGCAGATCTAACCGGAAAGGTTCAGAACCTTTCACCAGGATTCTTCATTCTCGGCGGCCCCGGCGGTGCCAGGGATTCGATTCGTTTGGATGCAAATGGTAGTTTTACTTTTGCCATCCCTGAACTGGTCAAGCCGTCTAATTATTACCTGCTTGTTGGAAAGCAGGATTATATGCCGTTTTACGTGGCTCCGGGCATGAAGCTCGATATTAGTTTTGATGCCAATGCTTTCAAAACTTCACTCAAATTTGCAGGAAAAGGTTCTGATATCAACAATTACCTGGTAACCAAATCGATCAAGAGTGGGCCGATGGACTATGATGCCTACAAGCTTGAGCCAAACCAGTACCGGGCTAAACAGGATTCCCTCCTCAAGGTTCAAAAGGCATTATTGGCCGAGGCTAAAAAGGATGACCTAAGTGATCCTTTCTGGATAACCGAAGAGGCTGAAGTCCTGTATGGCTGGGCCAACAACCTTGCCATGTTTGAGCCCTATCATGCTTATTATGCCCGGCAGGAAGGGTATAAAGCCCCGGAAGATTTCTTTTTGTTTGAAAAAGATCTTGATATCAATCAACCCGGTTATGTGAATTCGACCGCATTTAAGTCTTATGTTTCATCAGTTGTTGGCAAGGCTGCCAATAAAAAGATAGAGATGCTCAGGAAAACTGATTCCACTAAAATTATTAATTCTTCAAAGATTAATATGGAAACGGCTCAGGAAGTCATTAAAGATCAGAGAGTGCTTGATAACTTCCTGTTTGATAATATTTCCAGTCAGGTTCAATGGAAAGAGATCTCTGATGTACAAGAATCGATCGACTTTTTCCTGAGTCGTTGTAAGGATACTGCTCTAGTAAATAAACTGAATGCTACTGTTGCCGAATGGAAACTGCTGGGACAAGGCCAGCCTTCATTTGATTTTACTGGCAGGGATATGCAGGGCAATCCGGTTAAGCTCTCTGATTTCAAAGGTAAACTGGTTTATGTGGATGTGTGGGCAACCTGGTGCGGTCCGTGCAAGTATGAAATTCCTTACCTGGATACACTTGAAACCGATTACCATGGAAAGAACATTGTATTCATCAGTTATTCAATAGATGAAGATCATGCAGCCTGGTTGAAATTTGTACCGGAACATAAGCTGCAGGGAGTTCAGATCATCGGTGAAAAGGCCTGGGAATCACAATTATGCAAAAAATATAAGATCAAGGGTGTGCCTACCTTTATGCTGTTTGATACCGTAGGCAAGATAGTTTCGGTAAAAATGACAAGACCATCGGATAAAAAGACGCGGGAGAAGTTTGATAGTCTGCTGTAGATAACAGTTATCGGTTATCGGTTTTCTGTTGAACTTCGTATAGCGTGACGGGGTCCCGACCTTCGCCGGGATGACAAGTGCAACAGCGAAAGTTCAACTTAAAGATTACTTGGATCTTACACTTCAGAATTCAGAACTTTAATTTTGAATCTATAAATTGATCCTTCCTTCTTCTCTTAAAACTTGAGCCTTGAGCCTTGAGCCTTGAGCCTTGAGCCTTGAGCCTTACTTCTTAATCATATCCTTTATAACCTGAACGCCCTCTTCCAGGTAAATATCCTTTGAGAGGTCATCGATCATTCGTTGCGTGATTTCGCTGCGGGCAGTATCGGCTTTGTTAAGGGCCAGGTCAGATTCGAGGGATCTAATCTTTAGGCTGGTTGGAGATTTCATTAGCTTTTCATACTTTTTGGCTTCCTGCGATTGTGCCTTCAACTCCTTTAAATAAGCATCGAGGTTCAGGTTGAAATTGGTTCTTTCAGAATCCTTTTTTATCCTGCTGGCGTTCTGACGGATCATATTAAACTGGTCATGGTTACTGATGCGCTTATCGCATAAGCTTTTCAACTTCTCTTTCGGAAGGGTTTCTGTCCAGGGACTATATTTTGCCGGGGCAATTTCATCCCAGTTCAGTGCATATTTTTCTTCCTTTTCGCCGATATCCATCAGTTGATAGGAATCCGGCAAAACGATATCCGGTGTAACTCCTTTTAGTTGAGTGGTTTTCCCATTAATACGATAGAATTTCTGTATGGTGAGTGAGAGTGCACCAAGCGGTTTGATATCATTGAATTTATCGCTTACATATTCATCCAGGTTGGTTACCCGCTGAACTGTTCCTTTTCCCCAGGTGCTCGGGCTACCCACGATGATGCCCCGACCGTAATCCTGGATAGCTGCTGCAAAGATCTCTGAAGCTGAAGCACTTGAGTAATTTGTCATAACAACCAGGGGTCCGACATATTGGGTCTTAGGATCGGTATCATCAAGGATCATCGGACTTCCCTCCTTGGTTTTGATCTGAACTACGGGTCCTTTATGGAAGAATAGTCCGGCCATTCTTACGGCCTCCGGAAGTGATCCCCCGCCGTTATTGCGCAGGTCGATGATCAGTCCGTCAATTCCTTCGGCATTCAGTTTTTCGATTTCCTTCGTAACGTCATCAGCACATTTCCGTCCATCCTTGTCCTGGAAATCCTGATAAAATTGCGGCAGGAAGATATAGCCGGTGCGGACCGTTCCGGTGGCATCCTTTAAAATCAGTGAAGAGGCGTATGACTCTTCCATAATGACAATAGCCCGGATAAGAACAATCTCATTCACTGATCCATCGCGTTTGCGGATAGTGAGCCGGACTTTAGTATCCTTAGGGCCCTTGATGAGAGCTACGGCATTTTCCTGCTTCATATCGAGAATATCAACGGAGGGCTCATCGCCTTGTCCGACACGCATAATAAGATCGTTAACCTCAATCTTTTTACTTCTCCACGACGGACTTCCGGGGAACATGTCCACTACCACCAGGTAACCGTCCTTTTGACGAAGCGTGGCCCCGATTCCTTCATATTTACCCGACATGGTCATGTCGAACCTTTCTTTATCACGGGGTGGCATATAGACCGAATGCGGGTCATACGCTGAGATCACGGAATTAATATAGATCGACCACCGGTCATCCTCGTCCATTTTGCGAACCCGGTCGTACCAATCGTTGTAATTATCGAGCAGGCCTTTACGGGCTTCGGCTTCGAGTTGCTCCACGGTTTTGATCTTAACGGTATCTGATTTTCCGGATGCTTCATCCTGAATCTGCAGATTGCCGGCAACACGGGTCATCACCTGGAATTTGAGCGCTTTACGCCAGGATTCGCGCAATTCGGCATTATCCTTCGGGAACCTGGTCTTTTCAGGATCCGTTTCAAAAGATTCGTTCTTTTTAAGATCGAAAGGTGCGGTGAGGAATTCGGTATAGTAAGCTTTGGTTTCGAGAAGCCGTTTCTGAATCAGAGCCGACGATTTCTGAAAGAATTCCAGGGAACGGTCTTTCCATTCATCATCGATCTTGAGCTTGTATGCTGAAAGCTGATCATAATCGGACTGGAGAAAGTACCGTTTATTCAGGTCGAGCCTGTCGAGATACAGGTTAAACACTCGTTCCGAAAAATTATCATCCTCTTTAAGTGGTTGATAATGACGGAAAGATAAAAACTGAGAGATGGCTTCATTGAGCACAAGCTCTTTTTTGTTGTCTGGAACAAAGAACGCCGAAGTAAGAACTACAACGGTTCCGGCCAGGAGCATCCAGGAGAATTTTCTTTTCATATAGAATTTAACGTGAAAAATGCCACAAAATTAACAGATCCATTCACCTTTTGTTGTTCAGGTGAATGGAATAAAACCAGCTCGTTCCAATTTTCCTGCCACTAATTTCACCAGGTATTTGTTTTCCAGGTTGATAGCATATTTTCTGGCATTTTCATCGAGCCCGATAATCATCTCTTTATCGCGGAGCCATTTCAACATTTTGGAGATTTCGGTAGGGTGTTTCTGGGGGAAGAAGAGCCTGACATCAGCTGCCTGGAAAACCTGTTTATCCAAGGCTAAATCGATGATAAGGCGGTCCTGTTCACCGAAGACCCGGTCGAAGAGCGGGTGTTTAAAAGCCGGCCGCAGGATATCTTCCCTGATAATATCATAATTCAGCAGGCGATCCATTCGTGCCATATCATCCCGAAGGCCTTCCAAAGCAAATTCGATGTAAGCAAAAACATCTTTTTCCCTTTCTGAATCTGCGCGCCGCACAAGTTTCAGATATTTCTCAGGATCCCAGCAGAAGCTGAATGTTGGGTTTACAATACGGTCGGCCACTCCGCCAAATCCTTGTTTTCGCAGCATGGCATAGGTAACTAACCTCGATATCAGGCCATTGGCATCGCGAAACGGATGAATCCAAAGAAATCGCTGATGTGCATAAGCCGATTTAATAGCATCAAATTTTGAGGACTCTCTTTTATTGATGTAGCTGATCAGTTTATCCATAAAAGTTTCTACCAAATGGAAGGCCGGACTGGTGTTTCCGGGCACATCCGCACGGGCAGCAGAATGTCTGTATTTGCCTGCAAACCTGCTGCTTTCGTTCGTGATCCCTTCGCGGATCATCCGGTGCAGCTCGGTAAAGAATCCTTGAAAAAAGACTATTTCGTCAATATTTTCATCCAAAAGACGCATAGTTTCCGACACTTTATCGATCTCGACGGTCTTTCTTCCTTTGGATTCGGGATCATCTTCCTTGGCCTCCAGGTACTTGCTTAACCCTGTTTTGTTGCCATCAACCCGTGCCGAACCCATCGCATCGAGATCCAGAAAGATGTTACGCAACTGATTGTAAATAAATGGGTCGGTTGTAACGATCGTCTCTTTTTTCCGAAGGTATTCGATATCCATTACCAGATCGGTAATCTTGCTGCTAAACAAGGGTTCGGGGGTTTGAAAAATAACTGGTTTCATTGCAAGGCATACCCTATGAATAGGTATGGTTAATTGATTAAATTACAATAATATATAAAGAAGTCTGCCAACTTTTACTTATCGGATCATCAAATATATGATTATTAATGTAATCCGATGCTAGAAATTATATATTTTTTTCATATTTGGCTGATCATATGGAAAACAGGGAATTACTAATCAGCAACCAGGCAGGAACCTTTCGAATCCGGCCGGTTTGCCCGGATGACAGTTGGGCTATACGGGACATTATTCTGGAAACTCTGATTGAGCATGGTGCCGTCGGAGGCGGTTTTGCCTCGGGAGATCAGGATACTCAGCAGATGTATGAAGCCTTTCAAAAAGAGGGGAGGAGATATTTTATCATCGAAAGGGAGGGCAATGTCATGGGAGGGGCGGGGATTGCGCCATTGCCCGGGGAACCAGTAACCTGTGAACTGGTTAAGATGTATTTCCGGCCTGAAGCCAGGGGGCTTGGACTCGGTAAGCAATTGCTGCAGCTTTGTCTGGAAGAGGCCGTAAAAATGGGTTATAAACAAATTTATCTTGAAACCATAGAACAAATGCATGCAGCCCGCGGACTTTACGAACATCTTGGTTTCAAACAAATTCCAAATTCGATGGGAAGTACAGGACACTTCTCCTGCGATGTATTCTATCTCCTGAAACTTGTTTTAACCTAAAAATCTTATACATTTGCACTCCCGTCACACCCACACCCACACTCACACTCACACTCACACCACACCCACACCCAAACTCAAACCCACACCCACCTCGGGGTGTAGCGCAGTCCGGTTAGCGCGCGTCGTTCGGGACGACGAGGCCGGAGGTTCGAATCCTCTCACCCCGACTTAATGAAGAAGCCGCTGTAATTACAAAGATTGCAGCGGCTTTTCTATTGATGGGAAGCGATACCGGAGAGACCTGTTTTCGCCAAGGCAGTTTTATTAATACCGATAGTTTTTTCTTCAACATTTCGAATTTTTGCTCCTTGATCCGTGAATTTAGACTTCCAATATTACATATCCCCAATCGGATATATCTTAACTTATTCTTCAAAAGGGAAAAGTGAGTAGGTTCACAAACAACTTCACTTCGACCTGATGGATGCTGTTGACAAAGTTCGGTAAGAATATAAAACTAACCTAAAACGATCAACTAAGAACTTAAACAATACCAGAAGTCTTTGTTTTGTGCTCCTAATAGGATAATGGGAAATAAGGATAACTTTATAATCCAAGTTAAAACTGACTCAGCATCGAACAATCCAGGAACCCTTGAAACATCAAAGGTTCTTGGATTTACATTTGCTTAGGTTGAAAAAGTCTTTATTAATAGAGGTATTATAAAACATAAAGAACCTAAAACCCCAATAAAAAGTAATAGATATCCAAGATTTTTTTTAGCCTTCCCGTCTTTTGTTTCCCGGCGAAACAGAACCCAGATCCTTCCAAGTGAACCCCAGATCATCAAAAGACATATCCCAGCAATAATGATTGCGATTTTCATAATAAAACTTGTAATTAAGTTGCCGTATAATGATCCCAAAGACATCCTAATACATTAGCAACATACCATGCACCTGTTATTTCGGCTGCGATAGCTTTGGCTGAAGTTCCCAAAGCCGCATTAATTGGAGCCTGTACAAATTTTTGTGTAAATGGATAGCTGCCGGTTTTAACGTATACCACATCGGTCTCCAAATTTAATAATCAATTGGTTAATAATTGTACCCCATTCCCTCATGGGCATGGTCCATTTCTTTTCAATGTTTGCA
>QYQM01000117.1 GCA_007280905.1 Porphyromonadaceae bacterium
CCCATGAACTTTTACTGCATCACCAGCCTGATTATGGTGGCCCTTACCATGATATTCGGATGGAACCTGGGAGCGATGAAAAAGTACGCAGTCGGCAGTCGGCAGTCGGCAGTAGACGTACCGCCAACCACCGACGACGGACAACTGATAACCGACAACCGACAGCCATCTCAAGGTCTTCCAGTCTTAAAGTCTCACAGTCTTCTAGTTATAATCCCAGTTCTCGTCCTGGTAGCCACGATGCTGTTAAGCCTGGTGGTTACGGGAAAAGGTTCGATGATGAAGGGCGACGGAACAGCTTCTGTATTTTATGCCGTGCTGGCGGCTATCGCGGTTCTGGCGCTGATGGTGCAGTTTAGGCCAAAAGCCCAACGTCCGGATATTGAAAAATCAGTTTATACAGGGATCGGCGACTTTATGGAGGTGGGAATCCTGCTGGCACTTGCCCTGACACTCGGCAGCCTCTGCAAAGAGATGGGAACCGGTTATTACATTGCAGGACTGGCTTCAGGGAATGTTCCCGGATTTTTGATGCCACTGATCTTTTTCTTCGTCAGCTGCCTGATCTCGTTTGCAACCGGCACCTCTTACGGAACTTTCAGTATCATGGTTCCGCTGGCGGTTCCTGTGGCTCAGGCGATGAATATCCCGCTGCCGCTGATGTTTGCTGCCTGTGTTTCCGGCGGGGTGTTCGGCGATAACACCTCACCCTTTTCCGATACGAGTGTTGTTACGGCTATTTCGGCAAAAACCGGAGTGGTCGAACATGTGGAAACGCAGCTTCCTTATGCGCTGATTTCAGCAAGTTTAGCGGGTGTGATGTTTGTGGTGGCCGGGCTGCTGGCATAGAGGAAGACTGTAAGACGATAAGACTGTAAGACTGTAAGACGATAAGACAAGAAGACCGGTTTACCTCACTGTACCTGGATCTTATACTTCAGAATTGGATTTCGAATCTAGAAATTCTTCCTTAAAACTTCTATTTGTTAACGATCTTGTAATTCGAGTACTGAACAATAACGGTGGCCTTCTTGGGTATCGAATCGGGTTTCTGGATTCCCTTGGTCATGATTTCATTCATCGCTTTGGTGGGGAAAGCCATATTGTTGATCTCAAAGCTCACGGTTAAACGGTCGGGCAATGGACGAAAATTAGTATTATATTCAAAATCAATAATATAAGATCCCGACTTTCTGGTATAAGTTTTCATCCGCATGATACGGCTTAGCTCAGGGTCGATCCAGAGTTGAGCCAGGATAACATCCGAATCTTCAGCTTCCGGAATTACTTTGATGATCCGGGTTTTCCGGTTGTCTACGAGCTCTTCCCCTACATCGATGGCTGTATATTTGGCTTTAAGAAGCTGCAGGTAATCCATCTGCAATCCTTTTTTTGGGAGGAGAGCCAGACCTTCGGCTTCGAAGGTGAATTTATCGGGACATTCAAACCTGACCTTAATCTTCCGGTCTTTAATATTGATAAAATCCACATCTACCTTAACCAGTGCATCTGCCTCAAACCGGAGGATCTTATCCATGTTCTGCCCAACGGCTTTCAGGAGCGATTCCGCATCCTGAGCCGGAAGGGTGTAACCGATCAATGAGCAGATCAGGGTTATAAGGATTATTTTTAACGTTCTCATGTTAACTCAGAATATCTTTTTTTCGAAAATACCAGATGGTGACACTTAAAAACCCTACAATATATATAAGCTGTATCAGGATGGCATGACCTATGGATGACAAGCCTGAATCGGTTTGAAAAAACAGTTGCCAGGAGGGCAGATACGAGGTGAAAATGTATTGATTGACCGGTCCCAGCAAAATTGCCCCGACTGTGCTGATAATTGTGATACCGATTATCATGGCAACTGTTCCGATGATCGGCCCGATTGAGTTGTCGGCGAATGAGGAAAGCAGAAATGACAATGCCGCAACAGTAGTCATGCTTAAAACCCCGTAAGCATAGGCGCCTGCGAACCTCCACAGAAGATCGTTGGACGAGAAAATATTCACTTTGTTTGTCACCACGAGCAGATCGCCCGGCCCGAAAAGGATCAGGCCGATGCCAATACTGAGGATGGCCATTACCGCCACCAGCAATACTGCATAGATCCAGCCGGCAATGAATTTGGCGAGGACAAGCTGAACACGGCTAATCGGTCGGGTCAGAATAAGCCGGAAGGTTCCGGAATTGGCTTCGCCAGCCAGCATATCACCTGTTACCAGTGCCACTAAAATTGGAACATGAATCCACAAGGTGTTCAGAATGATGTATGAAACCAGGTACAGGTTAATGATATTGCCTTCAAAAATGAAACGGTCCTTGATATTCTGAATAATAATACCCACCATCGTATCACCCTCAAGCAAGATCCCGAATTCAATCGCGAGTACAATGATGATCACGGCACCAAATCCGATATAGGTTCGCGGTTTACTGAATATTTTAAACAGCTCGATGCTAACTAACTTTCTCATCTTCTGTAATTTGTAAAAAGAACTCCTCAAGTGATCGTACCGGTTCAACTGCGAAGATTTGCATTTTATGTCCTACCAGGAAAGCATTGAGGTCAGGTATTTCATCCTTATTGATCTTAAAATAGATCCGCTCCTGATTGCTTTTTATAATCTTTGCAGCCCAAACGGTTTCATTCAGGAAGGAAAGGCCTGCTGCGGTATCCGCGAGTACAAAGGCTACCTGACGGTCCTGGCTGTTGACAAGCTCCTGTACATTGCCCTCAACGAGAGCTTTTCCTTTGTCGATAATGATCATCCGGTTGGCAATTTGTTCTATCTCGAATAATATGTGACTGGATATCAGAATGGTAATATTGTTGTCCTGATTAAGCGATGTAACCAAGTCCCTAATTTCTTTCTGACCCTGAGGATCAAGGCCGTTGGTGGGTTCGTCCAGAATAATCAGATCAGGATGATGGAGCAGCGACTGAGCAATGCCGAGCCTTTGTTTCATGCCCAGTGAGTAGGTTCGGACCGTGCTGCCGGCTCGGGGAAGGAGTCCGACCAGTTCAAGAACCTCGTCCACTCTGTGTTTCAGGTTTGAAATATTGGAAAGCCTACCGAGTATCTCGAGATTTTTCCTGGCTGAAAGGTAATTGTAGAAATCAGGTTTTTCGATCAGTGCGCCGAGTCGACTGAGTGTTTTATAGCGATCCCTGGCCAGGTCGTGGCCAAAAAGCAGGATTTGCCCTGAGGTTGGCCGGATGAGGGAAAGCATCATCCGGATGGTAGTGCTTTTTCCCGAACCATTGGGTCCGAGGAAGCCATAAATATCACCTGGCAGTACTTTCATCGACAGGTCATCCACAGCCCGGATCTGACCGAAGTGTTTGCTCAGGTTCAGGATTTCAATGTATGGATCCATTAGGTTTTCGAATTACTAAAGGTTATCGGTTATCGGTTGTCAGTTATCAAGGTTGTGATTGTTGTGATTGTTGCGGGTTATCGGTTATTCCGAGTCACGCGTCACGCATCACGCGTCACGAATTTTTAGTTACGAACTCATACGATCCCGATCCTACCATATATACGGCAAAACCTTTATCCATTCTCAGAAAGAGTATTTCGGGCGAAGTTGAAACGGGTTTTCCACCTTCGGTTATCTGCCGAACGTCATTAGTTTTTATATAGATTTCAGCAGTGGTATTAGTCGGAATCGTGACTTTAAGAATCATGTCCTTGTTATCGATTTTCCATTCCGATTTAACTGATCCGTAGATCGATTCATGCTCTGCGCGGGCCCAGGTTAACCCACCCCCGGGAATAGGCCGGATGATAATTTTTTTGTAGGCGGGTATAATAGGATCTTCCTGTAATCCTGCTACCTGGGTATACATCCAGTTGCCGATTGCCCCGTACGCGTAATGGTTGAAAGAGTTCATACCGGCATCCTGAAAGCTGCCGTCGGGTTTGATGCCATCCCAACGTTCCCAGATGGTGGTTGCCCCTTTGGTAATCGGATAGAGATAGCCGGGGTATTCTTTGCGCATCAGCAGCATATAAGCCAGATCATCATATCCGAATTCCGATAATACAGGGTTTACCAGTGATGCCCCGATAAAACCGGTGGTGATATGTCCGAACGACCTGACATCACGTGCAAACCGGGCGGCTACACTGTCGCGCTGCCAATCCGGTACCAGATCGAAGGTAAGGGCAATAACATAAGCGGTTTGAGTATTCGAAGAGAGCCGGCCGTTCGGGGTTACAAACTCCTTCTGGAAAGCTCCGCGAATGTTATTGTACAGTTCCTGGTATGCTGTTGCCTCATCCTGCTTATTCAGAATTCCGGCAATGCGGCTTACCAGTTTGGTTGACCAGGCAAAGTAAGCGGTAGCGATCAGATCCTTGTCGGTAGTGGCACCCGGGTAATCTGAACGGTCGGATGCAAAAGCCAGCCAGTCGCCGAAATGTTCACCGTTGTTCCATAAAAAGCTGCTGCCCGACCTGGTTTTCATGTAATTGATCCAGGCTTTCATCGATTCATACTGGCGTTCGAGGATTCGTTTATCACCATACTGGCGGTAGACTGTCCAGGGAACGATTACGGCTGCATCGGCCCAGCCGGTTGATCCGCCAGCTTTGAGGATGTCGGGGATTACATGAGGTACGCGGCCATCAGGAAATTGATCAAAAGCCAGGTCTTTCAGCCATTTGGTATAAAAGGTAGCGGCATCCCGGTTAAAGCAGGCCGTTGGGGAAAAAACCTGTGCGTCGCCGGCCCAGCCGAGGCGCTCATCACGTTGAGGGCAATCCGTTGGAACATCCAGGAAATTGCCCATCAGTCCCCACTGAATATTATGCTGGAGCTGGTCGATCATCGGATCGGAACAGGCAAATTCTCCGGCAGGATTCATATCGGAATAGATAACAATACCGGTAATTTCTTTTTTTTCAGGCATTTCTATGAATCCCGAAACTTTCACATATCGGAATCCCTGGAATGTGAAATGGGGTTCATACACTTCCTCGAGATCGCCCTTAAGGATATATTCGATGGTTTGTTTTGCCGCACGGAGGTTGGTGAAGTAAATGTTTCCTGCCTTGTCGAGTACCTCGGCATGCCGGAGCGTCACTTTACGGCCTGCATGCCCGTTGACTTTAAGCCGGACCCAGCCAACCATATTCTGGCCCATATCAACGAGGGTATCTCCATTGGGTGCTTTAAATATATTTACCGGGGATAGTTCAGCCATTCTTCTTACCGGAGGACCGCTCTGGGCGGCGAGATTCTGCATGTTAAAGTCCTTTTCTAACACCGGTTTCCACCCTTTATCCTTAAATGCCGGGGAACTCCAACCCGGAATTTCCAATCGGGCATCGTAGGTCTCACCGTGATATATTTCCGACATCAGGATCGGACTGTTGTTGAATTTCCAGGTTTTATCGGTGACAATCAGGACTTTTGACCCATCGGTATATTCCACTGAAAGCTGTGCCAGGACTCCGGTTTGCGTGCCATAAAGATTCCGCATTTTGCTCCACGCAAGATCCCCTCTGTACCAGCCGTTTCCAAGAATTACACCGATAGCGTTATCGCCCTTTTTAAGCAGTCTGGTCAGATCATAGGTCTGATATTGCAGATGTTTGTTGTAGCTGGTCCATCCCGGAGTAAATAGCCAGTCGTTCGGTTTTAAACCGTTCACTTCAAGCTGATAGAGCCCATGTGCGGTAATATATAACCGGGCTGATTTAACCTCCTTTTTGAGTTTGAAAGTTTTACGGATCAGCGGGCAGGATTGTTCGGCCTTTGCATCAGCTATTGTATTGGGTTCGATCCAGGAAGCTTTCCAATCGGTAAGTTTCAGCAGCCCTGTTTCCAAGTAAGATATTGGTGACCAATCAGTTATATGGTTCTGATTATCCCAAATCCTGACTGTCCAATAATATCTTTTCCCGGATTCAAGAGCAGGACCTGTATAAGCCACTTGATTACTCTCATCCGATGGTACCTTTTTACTGGTCCAGAACAGAGGTTCAGCGTTTTTCAGTTTATCAATAGTGAGGCCCACCCGAACCTCATAGGCAATCTGCCTGATGTCACGCACATTGGCTTTAATCACCCAACTGAAACGAGGTTGTAATACATCTATACCGACTGGATTAACCTGATATTCAGTACGAAGCCGGATGACTTCAACAAAAGGTTTTGAGTTTTGCGCCAACGACAGCTGGCCAACCAGGGAGCTTCCTGTTAACACCAAAACTGGAAATAGGATCGCTAATCTTTTCATTTAAAGAAATTTGGTCAAAGGTAATTTATTTTTATCCGATCGGCAGATGTGGCCAAACCAATGGCGGAGCATTCAACCATTCCGCAATCGAAAATGGATCAGTAGTGGAGGACCCATGGGTACTCCCGGCTGCCATTCCGCAGGTATCCTCCCATATTGCCAGCCGGATTTCATGAATTCCGATATCCATATATTTATGCGACCTGCCATTGTTCAGATCATAACCCTGTTCATGGCAATAGGCAGCACTCCGGAGGACTGACAGCCGAACCTCTTTTCCGTCGAAGTCGAAGCCGTGCAGGCCGGAGTGGGCGATATATTTGCGATGGTCGTGGGTTATCGGTTGTGGGTTATCGATTGTCGGTAGTGGGTTGTCGGTTGATTCCAGCGTAATCCAGGTTCCGTGCACATACTCTTGTCCGTCTGCCGGAAATTCTACGGCACCGCCAGGTATTTGGGCAATTAGTCGCGGATTTTTCATCCCGGTGGGTATGGCCAGTTTTAGCCGTTTTTGCTCTTCATTCCATTGAATGCGGATTTTGTACTCTGTAACGTGCCATTCGGCATAGACAATGCGATGAACGATTATTTTACTATGACGAAAGATCAAAGTAAATTCATAGATATTTCGAACAACTCCGTTTTCGATGATCCGCTCGTTATGCTCTGCCTCAAACTTACCTGCTACCTCACGCCATGCCCATGTGTTGGTGCCCCAGGAATCGGCTTTATCGCGGAGAACGAGGAACCTGACCTCCCCCTGCCCCAGAAGTATCTCCCCTTGCGCCCTCCTTAGGAAGGTGGGGGAGGTACCTTCAGTGGGCTTGAGATAGAAATGATGCACTCCTTCACTGAGATCCTTCGCCAGGAACGAAATCTTTCTGCGCCAGCGGTGGAAAGGCAGCCGGGCTTCGGGCTGTTCTTCCTGGCAGGGGATCTCATTGCCTTGCCGATCGTATAATTTGAGTACCCATTCGCCTTCCCAGAAGGGCCGGTAATCACTCATGCATTCGAACTCTACAGGGAAAGTGGTAAGTCCGGGATTTGAATGGAATACAGTTACCGGAATATGAGCTTTAAGCGGTTCAACAGATTGATTAATAGCAGTGATCGATTCCATATTTATTCGGCGGATATTCTCCAGGGCCCGGCCATATAAATCAAGCGCATCCTGCTCCGCCTGCTCTGTGCATGATCCGGTCAGGATATCATGAAAATCGTTAAAGAGGATGTCGCGCCAGATATCAGAGACCTCCTTCTGCGCAGGTACCTCCCCCGGCTCACAAAGGACCTCCCCCTGCCCCCTCCTTAGAAAGGAGGTGGTGGGAGCACCTGTATAATTTTCTACTGAAGGAAAGCAGGAGCTGGAAGCCCCCTCCTTCATAAGGAGGAGGTTGGGGGAGGTACTTCTGGGGTGGCAGTATCGAACAAGTCTTTCAGCCTGTACCGCAGCGCCACTGGCTTCGGCGGCTTTGCGCTTGAGGCGGGCGAGCGAGGTGTAACAGCCGGTAAAAACCCGCTGAAGACCGCCTTCATATACCGGTAATCCGGTAATCAGCGACTTGATGGCTTCGTAAAAGTGGTCGGTGGTGCTGTGAATGAACTCTATACGATTCTCGTTCGCTGAGAACTCCCGGATCCGATCGAGATCGGTACGGGTGGCGCCGCCGCCATGATCACCGAGGCCCCAAAAGAGTGCGACATCGCGACCACGCTCCAGAGCCAGATTGGTGGCTTCAGTCAGCCTCTGTGTGATGTTTTTCCGCTCGGTATGATAGAGCCCGATTTCAATCCGATAGGCAGGGATCGTGCAGTCATTCAAGCCTTTCCACCGATACAGGCTGTCAGGTAAATCGAGAAATTCTTTTTCTGGCCGTTGGTGGATATAAAGTTCATAGCCAAAATCACAGAGAAGTTTGGGCAAACCGGCCGGGTGGCCAAAGGAATCGAAGTTGTAGGCCACCCTGGGCTCAACACCAAATTCTGTTTTGAAAAAATCGCGGCCAAACCGGATGTGCCGCACCAGGTTTTCGTAAGGAGGGAGATTAACATCAGGTTGCAAGTACCAACCCCCGGCAATGAACCAGCGGTTTTGCTCAACAAGATCCCTGATCTCGTGGAATAATCGGGTGTCATATTTCTGAACCCACTGATACAAAATGGCTTCATTATGATTAAATATCAGTTCCGGATATTCATGGATGATTTCCACTGCGTTCCGGAAAGTGGCAATAGCTTCTGAGCAGCCTTCGGTCCAGCGCCACTGCCAAACCGGATCGAGATGCGCGTTACAGATCAGGTGAACTCTATTTTTCATCTTTGGAAGGAAGATTTTTATACCAGGTAAAATAAAGTACAACCATCACGGCTGCCATAATTAGTGCTACTGTCCAGAACTGGGGCCACTTCCGCAGGAATAGGTAGAACGGGAGAAGCGCTACCGTAAACTGGAACACGGGAGCGATCAGTCCGTTAATGGCATCCCACATGGGTTCCTTGTCATTGGCCTTCATAAGTCCCAGTGCAACAGATTCTTTGCGGATGGGTCCCCAGAAACCGAAGGGTTTAACTTTACTGTAGAATTTCACCAGTATCTGTTTATCGGTTGGCTTGACTATGAATCCGATTGCTACCGTAATCACCAGGCTCGAAATAATATTGATGCCCAGTGAGTTGGTTCCTGATATCGATCCGAAGAAAACTTTCTGGATGACAATAAAGACAGCTGTGCCGATCATGCTCCATACAAAGGCTTTGGCACTGAAACGCCACCAGTGCCAGCGCATGGTGGCCGGTACCAGGATCATCGTAACCACTACGAAAATCATGGTTTCCCAGGCGGAGATGACGTTCTCGAAAGCCAGACTGAAGACGAATCCCAATAAAAGTGCACATATCGAAGCCAGCTGACCGATCCGGATGACCTTTTTCTCGGGCAGTTTTTTAAATATATAGCGTTTGAGAAAATCATTGGTGACGACGTTGGCTGTGATGTTAATCATCGCGTCGAGGGTCGACATCAAAGCCGCCAGCATGACCGCGAGAAAGAGGCCGCTAACCCCGATCGGCAACCTGGAAATCACCAGAGGCAATATTTTTTCGGCGTCAATATTTGTTGTTGCTGTACCTAAAATGGAGATCCCGAACAACAGGAAGGCAATAGCGATGATCCAGCGGAGGATGAACATAGCAGTCCACATACCTCCGGCCAGTGCGGCATCGCGTGGGGTACGGGTAGTCAGGAAGAACTGGAAATCCCACACGTTTGGTCCGGCTAAAACCCTGAACATCATCCAGGTGAACCCGATAATCATCAGTGGGCCAAATAGATTGAAATGCTGGTACGCCATCGGGGTAGAATCCAGATAGCCCGGCCACAGGTGCCAGTTTAAGGCCAGTGAGCTCCAACCCTCCGGCTTTGAAGCGGCCAGATCTGCGCCGATTCCACCGGTAAATATCATAATAATCATAACGATTGCCCCCACAGCAATCAAGGCCGTTTGCAGGATATCCGTGATAACCACCCCGTAAAATCCGCCGAGCGTTACGTAAATACCCACCACCCCAAATACGATCAGGGTGGATTGCCAGCGGGTAAGCGGGAAGAAATCTTCAGCAAATTTTCCGATCCCGACAGCCATGTATATCAGGTTAAAAATCATCAGAACGAGAAGAAAAGTAGCCGATGCCAGCCTGGCCATTTCGGCATCCCGGTCCTTTCCAAAACGGGTTTCGTTCCATTCGGCAAAGGACATAACACCGGAGCGACGGATCCACTTGGCCTGGAAAGCCATATAACCGGCCATCATAAACCATCCCCAGAAAATGTTAGTCATCCAAACGGTTTTCAGTCCAAGATAAAACAGCGCCCCAACCAGTGCCATGATACCGGCAATATCGATATAGCTTGAGCACCCTGCTATCCCGAGCACCCACCACGGCAAACTCCGCCCGGCCAGGAAGTAATTATCGAGACCTGATGAGGCCTTCTTACGGATCAGGAATCCCACCATCGCCACCATCACCAGGTAAACGATCACAATTGTCAGGTCAATCCAGTTGAGGTTCATCGTCTTTTGGTTTTGCTGTGAAATTGCTGAAATATTCCTCAAATTCCAATTCCGGACAAATCATAACCCCAATGATACAAATTGTCCGATTTACGTGGTATTTTTAAAAAATGAATAAAGATTTACGCATTATCGTGCCGGGTGGACTGAACACTGATCTGATCGGGCTGGGAGTCGACCGGCTTTTGGGGCCGGGAGAGCTTACATTGGGAGGCGCTTTTCATGTCGGTCCGGGTGGCAAGGCACGAAATATGGCCCAGATGGCAGCGGTGTGGCTTGGGCCAGGCAAAGTGGCGATGATAGGAAAAACCGTCCGCGATCCTTACGGTCTGTGGAAAGTTCCGTTGGATGCGCTTAAAGAGACTGGTGTAAATACCGATTCTGTCCAGATCCTGGATTTTGAACAATCAGGTCGCAAATTTCCTGGTATCGCCCTCATACCGGTAGATCAATCGGGGAAGAATCAGATATACTGCCTTCCCGGCATCAACAGTGAATTCGGTCCTGCCGATATCCAGGCTGCTGAAGAAATGTTTCGGACTGCCACCAAACCGGCTTACCTGATGCTGGCACTGGAGATTCCGTTGGAGACTGTAAATGAGGCTATTGCCAGTGCAAGAAGACATGGGATCAGGGTAATACTCGACCCTGGCGGAATTGGCACAGAACGCCGATCCGGAGCCGGTGTAGAGACGCATAATTATGCGTCTCTACGTGACGTTTATTTAATTAAGCCGAACGAATTTGAAGCTGAGATTCTGACCGGAGTGCCTATTACCGGATATGAAAGTGCGGCGGAGGCAGCGAAAGGGTTATTGAATCAGGGAGTTCAATATGTGATGATTACGCACGGTGCCAAAGGGGCTTATCTGTTTGGTGAGGGGATCTCCAGGCATATCCTGGTACCGGAAATTTCCGGCAGTGAAGTCCATGATGAAACCGGCTGCGGGGATCAGGTCACAGCAACACTCACGGCCTGTCTAACCGAAGGTTTATCAATTGAGCAAGCTGCTGAAAGTGCCGTCCGCGCTGGAACGATCCAATTTCATCGCAAAGGCATTCAACCGGTTAGCAAGGAAGATGTTTTCCCCGATTCTTTTCACATTTTTTAACCTTTCAGGTACCGGTTTTCTGCATCGGCTTTCCTAACTTTCCCTTCTTGAAATAGTGACACGTGATACGAGACGCGAGATGCGAAAAAACCTTATTTCGCTTCACGCTTCACGCTTCACGACTAAACCAGTCACTCGTCACTCGTCACTAAAAAGATATGAACGAATCAACTTTCTCATCCGCCCGCCTGCGTACCATCGATTTGCTCGACCGGGCAAAAATTGTACTGACAGACAAAGAGAAACAGAACATCGAGATTGCCGACCTGGGGGTGGGCGACCTGGACCATGTTGGTCTCGAAGTGGTACAATACATTAATAATGACCGCTATTGCGCAAAGGAGCTGGTATTGTTTTCCTGGCAGATATGCCTGGAGCATCGCCATCCAAAAGTTTCGGAAACCAATCCCGGGAAAATGGAAACTTTCCGTTGCCGCTGGGGCGAGGTATATCTTTATACCAAGGGTGATCCAACTCCCAATCCAAAAGCCAGAGTATCTGAAACGTATCTGCCATACCTAACTGCCTGGAACGAGGTGATCCTGTTGCCGGGTGAACAGTATACCATCCCGAAAAATACCCTCCATTGGTTCCAGGCTGGCCCTGATGGATGTGTTGTATCTGAATTCAGCTCCGCGAGCACTGATGAAAATGATGTATTTACCGATCCGAGGGTGAAGCGCGTGTGACGACGTGAGGACGTTAAGGCCGTAACCGACAACCGATAACTGATAACCAACAACCAAAAATGAAAAACCTAATCTTCTTATTAGCCTTTACTGGCCTGCTGATGGCCGGTTGTAACCCGCAACCAAAATCAGAGTTGAATATTCCGTATGAAAAGTTTACCCTTGCGAACGGGCTCGATGTAATCCTGCATGAGGATCATTCGGACCCTATCGTCGCCTTTGCTATTCAGTTTCATGTAGGTTCAGGCCGGGAGGCCGAAGGTCATACCGGTTTTGCCCATTTATTTGAGCATTTCATGTTCTCCCGGTCGGAAAATGTGGCTCTCGGGCAATTCGATGAGATCATCCAGAATGCGGGTGGATCATCAAACGCCGGCACGGGCAACGATGCCACCACCTATTTTGAGGTAGTTTCAAAAAACGCCCTGGAAAAAGTCCTCTGGCTCGAGTCCGACCGTCTGGGATTTCTCGCCAACGCCATCAACAAAAAAGCGCTGAATATCCAGCAGAACGTGGTTCAGAACGAGAAGCGGCAGTACGAGGATAATGCCCCCTATGGCTATACCGACTGGGTTATCTCAAAAAACCTGTATCCAAAGGGACATCCCTATAACTGGACCGTGATCGGTGAAATGGAAGATCTTTTTAAAGCCTCTGTAGAGGATGCCAAAACCTTTCATGATACCTTCTATGTTCCAAACAACGCAACCATGGTTTTGTCGGGCGACTTTAATCCGGCTGATGCTAAGAAGCTGATTGAAAAATATTTCGGCGAGATCAAGCCAGGTCAGAAACTTAGCGATCCTGCACCGAAGCCGGCAACTCTTACTCAGACCAAAAAGCTGTATCACGAAGATAATTTTGCCCGGGCAGCTCAATTAACCATGGTGTGGCCTACTGTAGAACAATACAGTCCGGATAGTTATGCGCTTGATTATCTGGGACAGCTCCTATCGCGCGGGAAGAAAGCCCCGTTGTACAAGGTGATTGAAAAGGAGAAGAAACTGGCTTCCGGTCCGCGTGCCGACAACGGCAGCATGGAAGTTGCCGGTGCTTTTACGATAACAGTAACGGCTAACGAAGGTGTGAGCCTGAAAGATATTGAAGCCGCCGTGTTCGAGTCATTTAAACGGTTCGAAACTGAAAGTTTTACTGAAGCCGATGTGGAACGGATCAAAGCCGGGTTGGAGACCAATTTCTACAACAGGATCAGCAGTGTTTTGGGTAAATCTTTCCAGCTGGCTCAATATAATGAGTATGCGGGTTCTCCTGATTTTTACAAAACCGATCTCGCAAAGACAAAAGCGGTTACTAAAGCCGATATCATTCGCGTGTATGAAAAGTACATCAAAGGCAAGCCTTACCTGGCTACCAGTTTTGTGCCAAAAGGACAACCTGATCTGGCCGCAGAAGGATCGGTAATTGCCGGTGTGAAGGAAGAAGATATCCTGAATGCTACGCAGGTTAAGATTGATGAATCATCCAACGTCAAAGTCGTAAAAACCCTTACAGCCTTTGACCGTACGGTAGTGCCGCTCGACGGGCCTGAGACGGTGATGACGATTCCGACAGTATGGAACGATAAACTCTCGAATGGAATGGCCGTTTGGGGTATTGAACAAAACGAACTGCCGTTGGTACAGTTTAATATGGTATTGAAAGGCGGCCATTACCTGGATAAACTGGAAAAACCCGGTGTTGCCTCCATGATGGCTTCGCTGATGAACCAGGGAACAAAGAATAAAACTCCGCAGGAACTTGAGGAGGCTATTGAATCATTGGGTGCCCGGATCAATATAGGCTCTTCCAGCGCAGCAATTACCGTCAGTGCCAACTGTCTGGTCCGGAATTATAATGCCACCCTTGCCCTGATGGAGGAGATGTTACTGGAGCCACGCTGGGATGCTGATGAGTTCGCTATGGCTCAAACCCGTGTGATGAACAACCTGAAGCGACAGAAGGCCAGCCCTGTTGCCCTTGCCTCCGAAACATACATGCAGAAAGTATATGGTGCTGGTCATATTTTCTCAGTGAACGCCAGCGGTACCCTGGAATCGGTTCCAACAATTACCGTCGATGATCTGAAGTCCTGGTATGCCGCCAATATGACTCCGTCGGTGGCAAACTTCCATGTAGCAGGTAATATCAAGCAGGATCAGATTATGAAGTCATTGCAGGGCCTTGCCTCGAAATGGCAGGCCAAAGAGGTGACATTCCCGGTTTATCCCATTCCGGCCCCCTTGCAAAAATCTGAAATCTTCTTCGTGGATGTTCCCGGTGCCAAACAATCAACCATCCGGATCGGTAACCTGGCACTGGCTCAGACGGATCCCGATTATTTCGCTGCAACAGTAATGAATGATCATCTCGGTGGTAATTTCTTGTCGCTTGTTAATCAGGTTCTACGTGAGCAAAAAGGATTTACCTATGGAGCCAGTACTTCATTCAACGGATCCTATATTCCCGGGCCTTTTACGGCTTCCTCCATGGTACGTTCCTCTGCAACACTGGAATCAATGCAGATTTTCAAGAATCTGATGGAGAATTACCGGAACGGGATTTCAGAAGAAGATTTGGCGATGACACGGAATTATCTGATTAAATCTTATGCTTTGAGCTTTGAAACCCTGAATGCTTTAACCGGAATGCTCGGTGAGATCAGTATGTACAATCTGCCTAAAGATTATGTGAGGACTGAACAGGAGACCATCCGGAACATGACCGTGGATCAGCATAAAACCTTAGCACAGAAATACATAAATCCGGACAGGATGTACTATGTGATATCGGGCGATGCCGCTACTCAGGCCGAACAGCTTACGGTGCTGGGATTTGGAAAACCGGCTGTCATAAAGAAATAGAGGCTGTAGGGACGCATAATTGCGTCCTTTAATCGACGATTCGTGGACGCAATTGTGCGTCCCTACAATTTTTAATGTAAATCGAAAACGAACATAAATTAAACCTAAATGAAAAAATTTAGCTTTCTCCTGGTGTTTGCGATCCTGCTGATGGCAGGCTGCAAGCCGCAAACGAAATCGGAATTGAACATTCCGTATGAAAAGTACACCCTGAAAAACGGGATGGATGTTATTCTTAGCGAGGATCATTCAGATCCGATTGTTGCACTCACCATCCAGTTTCACGTAGGGTCGAACCGCGAAACAGTAGGCCGTACCGGTTTTGCCCATCTTTTTGAGCACATCATGTTTCAGCGTTCCGAGAATGTTCCTGAAGATCAATTTTTTAAGATTGTTCAGGATGCCGGAGGTACACTGAACGGGGGAACAGGAAACGATGCCACCACCTATTTTGAATTGGTTCCGAAAAACTCGCTCGAGAAAATTCTCTGGCTCGAATCCGACCGAATGGGATTTTTGGAAAATACCATCACCAAAAAAACATTCAATATCCAGCAAAATGTGGTGCAGAATGAGAAACGCCAGAGTGTTGACAATGCCGCTTACGGGCATACTGAAGCTGTGATAGCTCATAATCTTTTCCCAAAAGGGCATCCTTATAGTTGGACGGTCATCGGCGAAATGGATGATCTGTTCAATGCCACCGTCGACGATGTAAAAGCTTTCCATGCCAAATTCTATGTGCCCAACAATGCCACATTCGTTTTATCGGGCGATTTTGATCCGGTTACGGCTAAGCAGCTGATCGAAAAATACTTCGGGGAGATCAAGCGCGGTGCTGATTTGGCTGATCCCAAACCGGTACCCGTAAAACTCACGGAAACTAAAAAGCTGTACCACGAGGATAATTTCGCCAGGGCACCACAGCTGACCATGGTTTGGCCCACAGTGGAGGAGTTTAGCCCCGATAGCTATGCTCTTGATTACCTCGGACAACTACTCTCCAGCGGGAAAAAAGCTCCATTGTATAAGGTTCTGGTTAAAGAGAAAAAGCTAACTTCCAATGCAAGAGCCAATAACAGTAGCCAGGAAATCACCGGAACTTTCGACGTTTCGGTTACGGCTAATGAGGGAGTCAGCCTTAA
This sequence comes from Porphyromonadaceae bacterium, assembly GCA_007280905.1. GTDB lineage: Bacteria > Bacteroidota > Bacteroidia > Bacteroidales > UBA12481 > UBA12481. The sequence goes on from QYQM01000117.1 coordinate 16,131, forward strand.
GGATGTTGAAAGTGCCATTTTTGAGGCCTTTGCACGTTTTGAAAAAGATAGGTTCACCGAAGCCGATGTCGACCGTATCAAAGCCGGTCAGGAAACCCGTTTTTACAATGGAATCAGCAGTATACTGGGTAAGTCGCGTCAACTGGCCTCCTATAATGAATATGCAGGTTCACCGGACTTCTACAAGAAAGATATCGAACGGGTAAAAGCAGTAACAAAAGCCGATATTATCCGTGTATATGATAAATACATCAAAGGCAAGCATTATCTGGCAACCAGCTTTGTACCAAAAGGTCAGGCCGATCTGGTTGCCAATGCTTCCATGAACGCAGGAGTTAAGGAAGAGGATATCCTGACTGCTACACAGGTCAAGATTGATGAGAATGCACCCGAGGAAACGGTGATGAAGACCCCTTCGGGATTTGATCGTTCGATAATGCCGAAAGACGGTCCCGACCCGACCATTAACCTGCCGGTAATCTGGGATGATAAACTATCAAACGGAATGAGGGTATATGGAATTGAACATGCTGAACTTCCATTGGTTCAGTTTAATATCACGCTGAAAGGGGGTCATTTCCTCGATAAGCTTGATAAGGCCGGAGTTGCCAGTCTGGTTGGCCAGCTGATGAACGAGGGAACCAAAAACAAAACCCCGCTGGAACTGGAAGAGGCGATTGAAGGACTCGGCTCGAGCATCAGGTTTGGTGCATCAGGCACCAGTATTTTTATCAGCGGAAATACATTAGCTCGAAATTTCGATCAGACTCTTGCCCTTGTAGAAGAGATGCTTCTGGAACCCCGCTGGGACGAAGAAGAATTCGAATTGGCCAAGGTTCGCACGCTCAACAATCTGAAAAGACAGAAAGCCAACCCGAATTCGATGGCTTCGGAACTTTTCCAGAAACTGGTTTACGGGGATCAGCATATTTTTGGAACCGGCGCCAGCGGTTCTGAAGAAACAGTCAACGGCATCACTCTTGATGATCTTAAGGCTTATTATGCATCCTTCTTTTCGCCCAATGTAGCTACGTTCCATGTGGCAGGACAGATCGCCAAGGAAAAGGTAATGGCTTCACTGCAGGCTCTGGCTCAGAAATGGCCTGCCAAAGAGGTCGCCTTCCCAACCTACCCGATTCCTGAAGCTCCTGCAAAATCGATGGTTTACTTTATCGATGTGCCGGGTGCCAAACAATCCATCATTAATATAGGGGGAGCGGGACCAGCAAAAACGGATCCCGACTATTTCGCTGCAACGGTGATGAACGATAAACTCGGCGGCTCATTCAACGGGTGGGTCAACATGGTACTTCGCGAAGAAAAAGGTTTCACTTACGGAGCCCGTAGCAACTTCTCCGGTTCCTATGTTTCCGGAACCTTTACTGCTTCTGCCCCGGTACGTTCTTCTGCAACTCAGGAATCTGCAGAAATCTTCAAAAACCTGATGCTGAAATATGATCAGGGCATCACCCAGGAAGATCTCGATTTCACTAAAAATTCACTGTTGAAATCTTATGCCCGCAAGTATGAAACATTGGGTGCACTTACCGGTATGCTTGGCGAGATCAGCATGTATAACCTGCCGAAAGATTATGTGAAGAATGAACAGGAAACCATACGAAACATGACTCTCGAACAGCATAAGGCATTGGCTCAGAAGTATATCAATCCAAACCGGATGTACTATGTGGTCGCCGGAGACGCTGCCACGCAGGCTGACCAACTTACCTCGCTGGGATTTGGGGTGCCGACGAAAATAAAGAAATAAGGCTCAAGGCTCAAGACTCAAGGCTTATTTCTTAAAAGTGTTTCCCCGCATAGTGAAAGCCGTCACCCTATCCGGATAACCCCATTCCTTCGGCCACCCGGGATTGGACCAGGTGATGGTAGTGTCTTTATTGGCATAAATCATGGCTTCATAAGGCGGGGTGTGACTGATGGCGGGCAGGTCGGTTGTGTAAAACGTGTTGCCAATAAGTTCAACTCCGGCGGTGCGATGCCCGCGGATGCAGGTATGCACGGTGTTCCGGATCGTATTGTCTTCTATCCGGTAACCTTTGCTGCCTTCATCGATAAACATCCCATTGTTGGGCGAGGCGTGGTTAAGTTCACTGCGGAGAATATCGTGAATGTCATTGCCCGATATAACGGATCCAGGCTGAAATCCAAGGGTGTAGATACCACCACCGTCCCCAAGTACCTGCATCACATGATGGATCTTATTGTTCAGAATACGGTTGTCGTGCGACGAGGTTGGAAGGGGATTCCATTGCCATCCCACGGAAATCCCTGTATAGGGCATATCGTATATTTCGCTGGTTGATACTTCATTATTAGCTCCGAATCCCAGCCAGATTCCAACAGAACCCTGGAAGGAAACACCGGTCCGGCAAACCTCGCATCTTACTACCGAATTATTAAAGGGCAGCAGCAGGGTATCTTCTTTAGGATCATAGTTCAGACCGATCATCACCCCGTTACCGCCGATATCCTCTGCAACCATGCGTTCCAAACGATTATCCCGGCACCCTTCCCGCAGATAGATACCGTTTCCTCCGGCATGGCTGATCCGGCAACCGGTAATCCTGCATTTCACCGTCCATGTCATTTCGATGGCCGGATTCACCAGTCCGGCTCCCCCCGTCGCCTCCGTATTACCCGGATAGTAAAATGCAGCCTGCATCCCGTCGTGGCTGAATTCCGGCAATAAGTACGCACACTCTTGAAACTGTATACTTCTGAACTCAAAATTCTCAATTGGTCTTCCTCTTATCCCCTTTAAAATCACCAACTGATCTACAATCGGGGCTATTACCAAGATTTTGCCTGAAGATTGACCCGGTAGCGGCTTATAATAGAGCCGGTTAGCCTTTCGATCGAGTGCCCACTCACCCGCCTCATCCAAAAAGGCCGGATCACCCTCCAGAAAACAGCTGTACCGGTTGGCGTTTCCGGCAAATATGGAGTTGTAAGGTCCATCAAATAAGGCAAAAGGAGGTTTCAGATAAACTTCGGCCGGATCACTGGTTTTCAAACCGGTTGCATGAAAGCGGGAGGTGGTCCAGTCCTTAAAGACCACCATTTCAAATTCTTCGAATGGCATCAGGTTCGCAAAATATCCTCTGTCCTTAACTTCAACTGTGATGTTTTGCACCGATGAATCGGGGTTATATACCCATCTTGATTTATTCAGATAGATCCGCGGAAGTGAATCAGTCCGGTTCGGCGTTCGTGCCCGGGTAGCCCGGATCCCATCGATATATAGTTGTTCGAAATAAATGGAAGAGTCCACGCTAGCCCACCAAATCCCGTAACCGGCATCGTGAAAACCGGCAATCACCCTGCCGCCTGAAAAAACAGTTTTACCATTGGGAGCTCCCTCCCAGGTGACCGAACACTTGCCGGAACCGCCATCTTCTGCTGTAAATACCAGTGATTTAGTCAGATACCAGGTTCCTTTACCAAAAATAACTTTGATATTTCGCCCGGGTTTTTCAGTCCGGATTTTGCGTACCGCCTGCTGCGCGGCCTCAGGATTTTGCAAAGGCTGGGTTTTCGAACCGTTATTAATGTCGTTGCCTTCGGCGGAAATATAGATTTTTTTCGCCGGCATGATGCTGCATGAAGCTGCCAGCAGCAGGATAGGGAGAAGGGTTATAGTTTTCATAATCTAAAGATATAGATTTCACCGGAACGATTGATTCAGGACATGCAGGAAGGGGAAAATTCGGAAGGATTTTGAATAGAAAAGCGTATCTTTTCAAGCACTAACGGGATTAGAAAAAGTTTAAAATATGCAACGCTTTGCTCTCGCAATTCTCACTGTTTTCTTGCTTCTTCAGTCAGCTGTGTCTCAGAATCCTGGCCGCTTTCAAAGCGAGATCGATCAATTTAAAGCTGACACCACGGATTATTCTTTGGTCGGTAATCTGGTTTTGTTCACCGGCAGTTCAACCATACGAACCTGGACCAATCTACAAAAGGATTTCCCAGACCTTACTGTTTTAAACAGAGGCTTTGGCGGATCATATATGAGCGATTTACTCTATTATGCTGATACCCTGATCCTCCAGTGCCGGCCGGCAACAGTCCTTATTTACGAAGGGGATAATGATATTGCTTCCGGGAAAAAGATAGAGGATATTATTGCGGAAGCCGGCAAGCTGGTTCAATTGATCCGGCAAAAGCTGCCGCAATCCACCATTTGTTTCATTTCGGCCAAACCAAGCATCGCCCGATGGAATTTAAAGAAAGCCTATCTGGATTTTAATAAGCTTTTAAAAGAATTCACCCTGCACCGACCGAATGTTTATTATCTGGATGTATGGGATAAAATGATTGGCGCTGACGGGAATCCAAAAAGCGATATTTTCCTGGAGGATGGACTTCACATGAACCGGAAGGGATATGTTATCTGGAAGGAACTTGTCGGTGAATTTCTCCATTCCGACCTCTCCGGCCGGCAGGTGACTTTTGGAGTTTGCACCTCATTGACCTATGCGGATACACTTAAAGATATCGGATTTGCTTATGTGGAGGGGAGTGTTGGGCGCGACCTGATGCCCGGCAAACCGGATGCGGAATTTGCCAAAAAGATGAAGGAGTTCGATACATGCCCGCTTCCGGTGATCGCCTGCAACGGCTTCCTGCCGGGAACCCTGAAGGTAACTGGTCCGGCTGCAAAACCCGATACGGTTCTTAAATATGCCGAAGTTGCATTCCGGCACGCGGCATCCGTTGGGATCCGGATTATCGTTTTTGGCAGTAGCGGGGCCCGTTCAATTCCTGAGGGATTTGACCGGCAGCGGGCGCGGGAGCAGTTCATCAACTTGTTGAAAGAGATGGGACCGATCGCCAGGAAATACGGGGTAACAGTGGCCATCGAAAACCTGCAGAAATCGGAAACCAATTTTATCAATACGGTCAGGGAGGAGCTGGCCATCGTCAGGGAGGTAAATGATCCGAATATCCGGGTGATGGCCGATATTTTCCACATGATGCGGGAGAAAGAGGGACCGGAAGCGCTGCTTGAAGCAGGGGACTATTTGGTGCATTGTCATATCGCAGAAATCCGGGACCGCACAGCTCCCGGTATGGCAGGGGATGATTTTCGCCCCTATTTCGCTGCACTGAAGAAGATCGGGTATCGGGGCGGAATTTCGATTGAGGGATCCTGGAAAAGCGAAAACCTTCCCAAGGCATTTCAGGTACTCAAAGACCAATGGAAAACTAACCAATAAACAAAACTTTATATCATGACCGAACGAAGAGATTTTATTAAGCAGGGGTTGGTCGGGTCTGCCGGCATTGCCATCGGAGGCTTGGGCTTTACCGCAAAATCCTATGCCTCGATCATCGGGGCCAATGAGCGTATTAACCTCTGTGTCATCGGGATACACGGACAAGGGGAAACCCATATCCGCAAATGGGCCAGTCTGAAGGAAAACCGGAATATCAGGCTGAAAACCCTCTGTGATGTTGACGAGCAGTTCTTTCCCGACCGGTTAAAGCTGGCCGAGGAGCTCACCGGATCACGGCCGGGCACCGAATGGGATATGCGGCGCGTGTTCGACGACAAGGAGATCCATGCAGTCTCTTTTGCCGTTCCGAACCATTGGCACGCGCTGGGCACCATCCGGGCCTGCCAGGCCGGAAAGAACGTGTTCGTGGAAAAGCCTGCCTGCTTCAATGTTTTTGAGGGTCGCAAGATGGTTGAGGCTGCCCGGAAGTATAACGTCAGAGTGCAGGTCGGCTGCCAGAACCGTTCGATTCCCAACGTTATTGCAGCCATAAAGCTGCTTCATGAGGGTGGAATCGGTGAGGTCTATATGGCCCGCGGCCTCTGTCTTAAGCCCCGTGATTCCTTTGGTATCGCTCCCGACAGCGAACCGCCGGCATCTTTACATTATGATACCTGGCTCGGACCTGCCCCCTGGAGGCCTTACAATGAAAAGCGGGTGCACTACAACTGGCACTGGCACTGGGATACTGGCAACGGCGATACCGGCAACCAGGGACCCCATCAGTTCGATATCGCACGATGGGGACTGAACAAGAACGATCACCCGGCAACCGTCTTTTCCTCCGGCGGGATTTACGGAATCAATCCGAAGGAATGTTCTCAGGAAACGCCAAATACTCAAACATCGGTATTCAAATACGATGACGGGAAAATGCTGGAGTTCGAGACCCGCGGCCGGTATACGAACGACGAATCCAAATTAGGCATCATGATCGGGAATTTTTTTTACGGAACAGATGGTTATCTTGAGCTGAACGGCAGCACCTGGAAAGCATACAAACAGCGCGAGAAGGAGCCGTTTGCCGCTTCACCACCCGAAGATTCGACAGCACCTGCAGATCCCAGCTTCCGGGCGGCTCCCGGCGGATCGGAGCACTTTGCCAACTTTATCGATGCAATCCGCTCGGGCAAGGATTCCGACCTGAACTGCGACATTCAGGAGGGTCATCTTTCGGCTGCACTGCCCCACCTGGCCAATATTTCTTACCGCCTGGGACGCGAACTTCATTTCATGGGAAGCTATGAGAAATTCGCCAACGATCCCGAAGCCGATCTGATGCTGACCCGCAATTACCGCAAACCCTATGTTGTACCTGAAGAGGTGTAATACATAAATATCATGAAAAGAAAAATTTTGTTAAACCTGATTATGATGGTAGCATTGTTTGCTGCTAATCAGACAATTAGTCAATCACAGATAAAATCTTCAAAGACTGAATTCGATGCGGTTCACTGGGCCGGACAAAACTTTGCCGGGAACAAAATACCGCCATTCTCCTTTTTGTATGGTGGGAAAGAGTCGAAAACTTTCATCCGCAGTTGGGAATTTCGCGCCGAGAAACTTCCGCAAGCCGATCCCAAAGTCCAGGAATTGAAATACTCCTGGCGCGACCGCAAATCAGGCTTCACCGCAACCTGCCTGGTTACGTGTTTTACCGATTTTCCTGCCGTGGAATGGGTAGTGAAATTCAGGAACGGAGAGGGACAGAATTCACCGGTACTGGAAAAAGTCAAGGCCATCGATTACGCTTTTGGTTATGAGCAGGCCGGACCAGTTATCCTGCATCATTCACTGGGCAGCAGTGCCAGACGCACCGATTTTGAATACCTGAGCGATGAACTCAAATCGGGTCAATCCATTTACATGACTCCGGACGGCGGTCGCTCATCGGACAACACTGCATTTCCGTTCTTCAACCTGGAAATGCCAGGAGGCCATGGGATCATTACCGCGGTAGGCTGGTCTGGTAAGTGGTATGCCAATGTTACCCAATCGGGTAAACAAACGGTAAACCTGGAATCAGGAATGGAACGCCTGAAACTGTTCCTTTATCCCGGTGAGGAGATCCGGACACCCCGGATTGCACTTCTTTTCTGGAAGGGAGAAGACCGGATGGCCGGACATAACCAGTTCCGGCAGTTTATCCTGACCCATCATACCCGGATGATCAACGGCAAGCCGAACGAACTTCCTTTTGCCGGCGGTCTGGGCTACGGCGGACCTTCACCCTGTAACGAATATAGCTGTGCAACTGAGAATTATGCTATTGCCATGGCTTATAGGTATCGTCAGTTCAACGTGGTTCCGGAAGTTCTCTGGATCGATGCCGGCTGGTATACAGGCTGCGGAGTCTGGTGGGCTAATGTTGGCAACTGGACGGTAAACAAGATCGCTTTCCCCAATGGGCTTAAACCAGTTACCGATGCTGTTCACGAAGTGGGTGCCAAGTTTATCCTGTGGTTTGAACCGGAACGGGTTTTTAAAGGAACACAATGGGATAAGGACCTTGACAAATGGCTCATCCGCGTACCCGATTCTGTGATCCGGGAACCTTATAATAAAGTTAACAGGGAAAACGCCCTGTTTAATCTCGGCAATCCGGAAGCCTGTGCATGGCTGACAACATATATCGGTGACATGATCCAGAAGGAGGGAATCGATTATTACCGCCAGGACTTCAATTTCGATCCCTGGTATTACTGGATGTATAACGACAAGCCCGGCCGGGAAGGAATGTCGGAGATACGGCATATCGAGGGATTGTATGCTTATTGGGATGGTCTGCTCAAGCGGTTCCCGAATCTGATTATTGACAACTGTGCGAGTGGCGGCCGGCGGATCGACCTGGAAACGACATCCCGAAGTTCGCCATTGTGGAGGACCGATTACGCCTATGGCGAACCCAATGGTTATCAGTGTCATACCTATGGCCTGAACTTTTACCTGCCGCTCCACGGTACGGGAAATATCACCCTGAACCCCTATACGTTCCGCTCCAGCATGAGCAGCGCCATGGTTACTTCCTGGGACCTGGATAACGGCGGGTATACCATTCCCGATTTGCAGAAATATATTGCTGATTATAAAAGATTAAGGCCATTTTATTATGCCGATTATTATCCTCTGACTCCCAATAAGAATATCACCTCCGACAGCATCTGGCTGGCCTATCAGATGAACCGGTCTAAAGAAGGAGACGGAATCATTGTAGCATTCCGCAGGCCGGCTTGTCCGATCGAAAAAATCAGCGTAAAATTCAGAGGCCTTGAAATCAGTGGCACCTATGAATTGTTTTTTGAAGACGAAAATATCCGGCTAAATAAATCAGGAAAAGAATTGATGGAAAATCTCGATTTATTACTTAAAGAAAAACCCAAATCGTTATTAATCAGCTATAAAAAAATTAAATAAGATAATATCTGCCATGATTAGCTGCGAAAACAAGATCAGTCATCCGATGCAGATCGGCGGCATCGAAACGTCGGTATTGGACAACGGCGCCGGACGCGGCGTGCGCATAGCCTGGATCAATACCGGATCCGGACTTAGATATAAAGTAGTTGTCGACAGGGGATTGGACATCGCCGAAGCCTTTTATAACCAGCACGGGCTGGCCTGGATCAGCAGGGCAGGAATCCGGCCACCAGAACAGGCTGCCATGGTGGGATTGGAATGGCTGCGCAATTTTGGCGGCGGCCTGGTAACTACCTGCGGCATCAGTAACATGGGCAGTCCGGACTCAGATGAACACGGCGAGCGCGGCCTCCATGGCCGGATCAGCAATATCCCGGCCGAAATCATTTCCATCAAACAGCCTGATCCACAGAACGGCCAGGTGGATTTCAGTATCTCCGGCATTGTTCGGGAATCAAAGGTTTTCGGGCCCCATCTCGAATTGGAGCGAACCATTTCCGGGACACTCGGGGTGCCAGAGATTCAAATAAATGACCGGGTAATCAACCGGGGAAACAGTCCGGCTCCTCACATGATTCTGTATCACTGCAATATGGGCTGGCCATTGATCGATGCAGGAACGAAGCTCAACTGTAATGGTCATTGGAAATCCCGCGGCAATAAATTGGATAATGAAATTTTCCATGAAGGTGGAAATTTCCGCGAATGCCCTGAACCGATGGATTCCCATCAGGATGGCGGTGAAGCCTGTGCCTTTATCGATGCCGTAGCAGACGAATCCGGATTCTGCCATTGCAGCGCCTATAACCCGGCTCTTAGCATAGGCCTTGAAATCAGCTTCCGGAAAGATCAGCTGCCCTGGCTCATCAACTGGCAGCACTGGGGCAAGGGCGAATACGTGACCGCGCTCGAGCCGGGCACTAACCTGACGACCGGGCAAAGTCAGGCAAGAAAGGATGGAACTCTGATCATACTGGCACCCGGAGAAAGCCGGGAATATGAGCTGAGATTGAAGATGTGCTGATCAGCTATATGAAGAAATAATTTACCGATATAACTAAAAAAATGATGAAAACACAATTAAAAAAGGACGAAAAAGTAATTCTCGTAACAAAACCGCATTTGTTTACTTTGATTATTCCTTTTCTTATTCTGCTCGTAACTTCAATAATAATAGGTTTTTTAATTGGCGGTTATGGATATATACTAGTTCTGGGTGCAGCAGTATACTTTATTTACAAAGTTGTCGAAAGAAATAATAATATCTGGGCTGTTACCAACTTAAGAGTCATCGACGAATTTGGAGTGTTTTCCAACAACTCAAAAGAAAGCCCGCTCGACAAAATAAATAACGTTTCTTACCAGCAGTCATTTTGGGGTAAGGTTTTTGGTTTTGGGAATGTTCAGATTCAGACAGCAGCCGAAATTGGTTCTACCACTTATTCCACAGTTGAAAATCCAAAGAAACTGAAAGACTCTATTACCCGGATGCAGGAAGAATATAAGGAAAATCAGATTAAAAAGCAGGCTGCCGAATTAGCAAATGCAATTATTGCCGGACAGCAAAATAGCAAAATAGATGTACCCGCTGAACTGGAGAAATTGTATGATTTGAAACAACGCGGAATTATTACCGAAGAGGAGTTTGTAAATAGAAAGGCAAAAATACTTAACACCTGACTATGCAGAAGCTATTGTCATCCCGGCGAAGGCCGGGACCTCTTGACGCTTCACTGGGTCAAACCGACAACTGACAACTGACAACCTGAGTTCAATACATCGCATTCCGCTTCTCTTTCAGCTTCTCATCAAGTATGTAATCATCGTAGTCCATTTGCCGGTCAATCAATCCTTTGGGAGTGAGTTCGATGATCCGGTTGCAAATGGTTTGGATGAATTCATGGTCATGCGATGACATCAGGATATTCCCTTTAAATTTTATCAGGGTATTATTGAAAGCCTGAATAGATTCGAGGTCCAGGTGGTTGGTGGGAGTATCGAGGACCATCACATTGGCATTGCGGATCATCATACGGGCAATCATGCAGCGGACCTTTTCCCCTCCCGACAGAATTTTAACCTTTTTGTAAATTTCCTCACCCGAGAATAGCATCTTGCCCAGAAATCCCCTCAGATAATTTTCGCTGGTATCTTCGGAAAACTCACCAAGCCATTCAATCAACGTCTGATCTTTCTCGAAGAATTTCTCATTCTCCAATGGCAGATAGGCCTTTACAATGGTTTGGCCCCAAACAAAAGATCCGCTGTCGGGCTGGAGATGACCTTTGATAATCTCAAAAAAAACTGTCATGGCGCGGGTATCTTTGGAGAGAAACACAATCTTGTCATCTTTATTGATGACAAAACTGACGTCCTTAAACAGCACCTTGCCTTCAACGATTTTAGTGAGGTTGGTGACTTCCAGTATGTTATTCCCCGGCTCCCGGCCCGGGGTAAAGATAATCCCCGGATATTTACGGGTGGAGGGTTTGATTTCCTCGATATTCAGCTTCTCGATCATTTTTTTGCGGCTGGTGGTTTGCTTCGACTTAGCCACGTTGGCACTGAACCGGGCGATAAATTCGAGCAATTCCTTCTTCTTCTCTTCAGCTTTCTTATTTTGATTAAGTTGCTGTCTTAGAGCCAATTGACTCGATTCATACCAGTAGCTGTAGTTTCCGGCAAAGAGTTGTACCCGGCTAAAATCAATATCGACAATGTGCGTACAGATCGAATCCAGGAAGTGCCTGTCATGGGAGACAACCAATACCGTATTCTCAAAATTGGACAGATAATACTCCAGCCATTCCACGGTATCCAGATCGAGGTCGTTAGTGGGCTCATCCAGCAGTAGATTATCGGGTTTGCCAAACAGGGCGCGGGCCAGCAAAACTTTTACCTTTTCCTTGCCGGTCAACTCGCGCATATACTTTTTATGATGTTCTTCCTTAACCCCCAGTCCGCTCAGTAAGCTGGCAGCGTTACTCTCCGCATTCCAGCCATCCAGTTCAGTAAACTTCTCCTCCAGTTCTGATGCCCGTAATCCGTCTTTTTCAGTAAAATCAGGCTTGGCGTAGAGGATCTCCTTTTCATGAATGATATTCCAGAGCAGTTCATGTCCCATCAGAATCGTATCCAAAACCACACAATCTTCGAATTCATAGTGATTCTGCTTCAAAACCGATAACCGTTCACCTGCACCGAATGATACAGATCCTTTTGTATTTTCCACTTCTCCATACAACAGTTTCAGAAAGGTTGATTTCCCTGCACCATTGGCCCCGATAATTCCATAGCAATTGCCGGGGATAAACTTCATATTGACATCCTGGAACAATATCCGCTTACCGAATTGGATGCCGAGGTTTGAAACTGTAATCATTTGATATTTCGTTAAAAAAGCCCGCAAAGGTAGTGAAAAAGTATGAGCTTTTCATGATTCAGGCATCTCACTTAAGTTCTCAAATACAAATGGTATCTTAGCTGAATATTATGTTTAGTTATGACGTCAATTGAAAATTCAGATATTCTTTTCATTATTAACCCGAACTCCGGTAGTAAGAGATACCATCATCTCATTAGGAGAATAAAAAAGTCGGATCCTGAATTGACGTACATTGTTACCCCGAAAAACGAAACAATAAAGCAGGTATTAGAGAAAAACCTTGAAAAATATACAGTTTTTATTATTGTTGGGGGCGACGGCACTGTGCATGATGCCGCCCGATATTTGTATAACCGGGAAGATAAAATATTAGGCGTTGTTCCGAATGGTTCAGGGAATGGTTTTGCCTTTGAGCTGAAATTTAATAGAAACATTAAATTCCTCCTGCATGACATTCATGCCGGTGAGACGATTAATCTGGATGTTTTGAAAATAAATGATATTGAATGCATTAACATTGCCGGACTGGGCTTCGACAGTTATGTGGCACACCGGTTTAACATGGGAAAAATACGAGGATTTATTAGCTATTTCTTTGTGACAATTAAATCATTATTTGAATTTAAACCTTTCAATGCGTCAATTTTAATTGAAAAAAAAGAAATTGTTGGCCGTTTTCAGATGATTTGTTTTGCAAATAATAAACAATTTGGCAATAATGCATTTATTGCTCCTTTAGCTAAACCCAATGATGGTGTTTATGATATTGTGCTGGTTAAGCCATTCCCATTTTATTTTTATCCGGTTTTTACATTACGAATGTTTCTCGGACGTCTAAGTGAATCGAAATACGTTAAATATATAAAAACTTCGGAGGAGATCACCATAAAGGCCGATTCCAATGAATTCCACATTGATGGGGAACCGTTTCTGTTTGATGGCCCGATCAATATCAAACTCGGGAATAAATATCTGAAAGTAATAAGAACAAAGCGCAATAAGTTGTAATCGTTCTTAACCACATTAGGCAAATAGTTCACAATAGGTCTTCATTAACTAAACATTCTGCCTCAATACCAAAAGTTATGATAAGAATACGCCCACTTCTCAACTGTGCAGCCATCATTCTGGCATTTACAGGACTGAATCTGGTTGCTCAAGACATTCAATTCACACAGGCAAAAAAGAACCTGGTTATCAAAATGGCATCCCTCTCCCAAAGGCCTATCGGGTGCAATACTGGGATGGGTCAGGATTTGTTCCGGTGAAAAATGCCAAAGGTCTCGGACTGGTCAATAAGCAATTCAATACCACCACTTTTGATGAGGTTCAGACCACTAAGCTGAGGATTGAAGTGGATTCGGCGACCCTGTTTCCGAACAATGTCCAGGAATGGATCGTATATCAATCGCCTGGTTCACCGGACATAACACCGATTGTTACCGCAGGGGCCGAGCGTGATGTAATGGCCGGTGGGAAAACTTATCTGTCGGGAAGCCTGAAGTCGGTAACTCCAGTAAATAAAACGGTTTGGACCCAAAAATCCGGTCCGGGGAAAGTGGAATTTAAGAATCCGGAATCCATCAGCACCACAGCCGTTTTATCCAAACCGGGCGATTATATCCTGACATTAACAGCCACCGAAGGCAAGTTGAGCTCCTCATCGGACCTGAAAGTCAAAGTGCATTTACCACCGCCGCATCAAAGGCTGGATGTGGTGTACACCAAACGCTATTCCCAAGATCCTGGCTGCCCAGGAGCCAGATGGTTACCTGCAGACTGCCTATACCCTGCGCGATACGGCCCGCTGGCACGAAAGGTGGTCACCCGAAACCCGGGGCAACCATGAAGGATACACGGCTGGATATTTTATCGAATCTGCTATAAATCACTACACCCTGACAGAGGGCAAAGACAAGCGGCTATATGATGCAGCGAAGAAACTGGCCGACTGCTGGGTGGCTAATCTCGGACCAGGTAAAAAGCCCTGGTTCGATGGCCATCAGGAGATGGAACAGGCATTGGTCCGCTTTGGACGGTTTGTCAACGATATGGAAGGCAATGGCCGGGGCGACAGCTACATCAAGCTCGCAGCGGGGAAACCAGCGAAGGCTTTGGCGGCAATTACTCCCTGGGCAATAATGCTTACTGTGAAGCCTGCTCAAGCTGCGGCCTGATCTTTTTCGATTATAAGATGAACCTCTCTTACCATGATGCGAAATATGCCGATCTGTATGAGGAGACCATTTACAATGCCTTGCTGGGCGCACTCGATCTCGATGCTATGAATTTCTATTATGATAACCCGCTCACCGGCAGCCAGCCACGGGGTTCGTGGCATGTTTGTCCGTGCTGCGTGGGAAATATCCCCCGTATCCTGCTGATGATACCCACCTGGACCTACGTCAAGAGTGCCGATGGCATTTATATTAACCTGTACATTGGGAGTACCATCAAGGTTGAAAAAGTGGCCGGAACGGATATCGAGATGGTTCAGAAAACGGATTATCCCTGGAGCGGCAACGTATCCATCACGGCCAAAGCGGAGAATGGATATGTCGCCATCAAACGCACCTGGCAATCAGGGGACAAAGTTGAAATTCAGATACCGATGCCAAGGATACAGGCGGGTCGACAGTATGGATTAATAGGTAAACACTCACCACGGAGAGGTATAAAAATGAAGGAAGAGATTCGAATTTAGAGTTCCGAATGCCGAGGTGCGAGATTCAGGTAATCAAGAAGTTGTAAATTCCTACTTCATAAATACTTGAATCTGTTAAGTTCGTAATTCGGAATTCTGAATTGGAATCTCAACCCTTTTACTTCAATTAAAATCCTAACTTAGGTAAAAATTAATCGCCATGAAGGATACAATCAAAATGCGGATCCACGGGTGGTTCACGCTGGCTTTTGTTTTGATTTTACTGGCCCTGAGCACCTCAGCAATTGCCCAAAACAAGCGTTCGATGAAGTATTCGACCCGCTCGGCCAAAAAGGCTCAGATCTGGCAAAAGGAAGTCCGGGCCAAGCTGAGCGGTCTTCTGAATATCGATGATCTTCTGGCAACCGGGAAAAGTATTCCCCTGAATCCGAATGAGATCCTTACCGAAAATAAAGGTGATTACCTGGTGAAGGAGGTCGAGATCAATTCTACTGCGAACCGACGGATCCGGGTTATCGTTACCTTTCCACTCCTGACCAATGGCCCCTGGCCGGCGGTTGTGTGTATTCACGGACATGGAGGTAAGCCTTACAGTGTTTATGATAAGGAGTCGCCGTATAAAGCCTTTGCAGCGGAGCTGGCCGTCCGCAATTATGTGACCATTGCACCGGTGGTGAGTCAGCATGAAGTTTACGAAGCAGGCCGCACCCTGATGGGCGAGCGGCTCTGGGATGCGATGCGGTGCATCGACTATCTGGAATCACTCATCTCGGTCGACGCAACCAGAATCGGGTGCGCAGGGCTCTCTCTTGGCGGTGAAATGGCCATGTGGCTGGGTGCCATGGACCAGCGCATCAAAGCCACCGTGAGTGCCGGTTTTCTTACCCGGATGGATCAGATGGAGCAGGGTCACTGCATGTGCTGGAAATTCCCGGGATTGAGGGAATTGGTTGATTATGCCGATATCTACTCATTGATTGCCCCCCGGTTGCTGCTGTGCCAGAACGGACTGAAAGAACCCCCGACGGATTTCACCGTTGAACTCGCCCGTGCAGCCTTAAAAGAGATTCAGGTGAGCTACACCAATTACAGCAGGCCTGAAAACGTCACGTTGGTTGCCCATCCGGAAGGCCATGTGGTGGATGTTCCCAGTTTGCTGTCTTTTTTCAAAAAGCAATTTAACCCGATAAAAAATTCATACGATGAAGAATAACCGCAGGGATTTTTTAAAATGGACCGGTCTGGCCGGACTCGGACTGGCTGGTACCCCTTTCCTTCATGGATTTGCCTCCTCGCCGGATATTCAGAAATCGCATAAGCAGCGGTTTAATATGTCGGGCTATATCGCGCCGAAAATTGAAAAGGTCAGGATCGGGATCATCGGGTTAGGTAATCGCGGCCCGGCCCATCTGGAAACGATGCGGTATATCGAAGGCGTTGAAATCAGGGCCTTGTGTGACCTATTGCCTGAACGGGCGGCTGCGGCTAAAAAAAGGCTCGATGGCACCATCCATAATCCAACCCTTTACTCAGGCAGCAAAGATGAATGGATGAAGCTATGTGAGCAGGAAGATATTGACCTGGTGATGATTACTACCCCATATTACATGCATGCCGGCATGGCCGTTTATGCCATGGAGCATGGAAAACATGTTGCCTCCGAGGTTCCGGCCGCAGCGACTATCGAAGAGTGCTGGAAGCTGGTGGAAACTGCTGAACGCACCCGCAAACATTGCATGATGCTCGAAAACTACGCCTATGGTTTTTTCCAGGTGCTCACGCTGAACATGGCCCGGAAGGGTTTTTTCGGAGAGATCGTTCACGGCGAGTGTGCCTATAACACCAGTAAGATGGCCAACAACTTTTCCAAAACCATGTATTGGAATATGTGGTGGCTTAGGTTGTATGCATCGAAAAAAGGCAATATTTACCCAACGCATGGTTTGGGCTCAGTATGCCAGATCATGAACATCAACCGGGGCGACCGGTTTGATTACCTGGTGTCGATGGAGAGCAACGACTTCATGATGGGTGCCAAAGCAAAAGAACTGGCGGCCAAAGATGATTTCTTTAAGCCGTTTGCAGATAAGAATTATCGCGGCAACATCAATACCAGCATCATCCGCACTGTTAAGGGCCGCACTATCATGGTTCAGCACGATGCCACCTCCCCCCGCGGACCACATACCGTGATTCACGGAATCACCGGAACCAAAGGGATGGCACTTGAATATCCGCTGCCGGCCAGGATCTCAAAGGATCTCAGCGGTTGGGTCCCTCAGGAGGAATTTAACGCTATTGCAAAAGAATATACCCCGGCCATTATTACCAGGATCAGCGAGCTGACCAAGCAAGTGGGCGGTCACGGCGGAGGCGACCTGCTCGAGGACTGGCGTCTCATCGACTGTCTGCACAACGGGCTGCCCCTCGATCAGGATGTGTATGATGCAGCAGCCTGGAGTTCCATTGGGCCCTTGAGCGAGTGGTCGGTGCTGAACCGTTCCAATTCCATCGATATTCCCGATTTCACCGCGGGTGCCTGGGAAAAGAACCTGCCGAACATGGACATTAACCTGACTCAGGGCGGAACCACTAAAATACTGGTATAGTTCAGGATGGCCGATTATTCCAAAAATCCGTTTATCCGGTCACGCATGCTTCCGGTGGATGTGGTATTTCATCCCTCCTGGTGGAACAAACATGCCGGAATTGTATTCGATGAGGATTTTTTCTACCACCCCCTGAAGCGGGTGGAGGCTGAAAAGAAGATGGAAAACGTGCTGTATGAGCGGTTTGGGCAATTCGGGTTAGGGGAGAACCGGAACCAGGCTTTGCCGGTGATTGGAGCCGTTCACAATGCCGCGGGGTATATCATCCAGGAAATGCTCGGCTGCAAGGTAATTTATCAGGAAGATTCACCCCCTCAGGTGATATCCGCCGGGATGGGAAAGCTGGATATCGATCCCCTAAAGGCTTTTAATTCTGATGTTTTTAAAAAGCTGCTCAATCTTCAGGAGCAGCTTAAATCCAAATATGGTTACCTCACCGGCGACATCAATTGGGGAGGGGTATTAAATATCGCTTTGGATCTGATTGGAGAAAAGGTATTTACCGATTTTTATCTCGAACCGGATGAAACCAAAAAGCAGTTCCGGTTGATATCTGATGTCATTGAGCGATTTGCATCGTGCATTGCCAGCCTCACAGGCACCACTTCGATTTCGGTAAACCGGAATGTCAGGCACATCGAACATCCTGTTTTCCTCCATTCCGAATGCACGCATACTATGATCTCAACCGGACAATATGAAGAATTCTTAATGCCCATCGATATTGTATGGAGCCAGAAATACCGGCCTTTCGGCATCCATTATTGCGGGAAGGATCCCCATCGGTACGCTGAATCCTTCAGTAAAATCAGCAATCTGAATTTTCTAGATGTAGGCTGGGGTGGTGACATAAAAGAGCTTCGCAAGTTTCTGCCGCACACCTTTTTAAATATCCGGCTCGATCCCGTCTCCATCAATAGTTACACCGATGATGATCTTGAAAAAACCATAACCAATCTGGTAACCGGTTCTGGCAATCCATATCTGACGGGTGTGTGCTGCATCAACATGGATGACAAGGTGGAAGACGGCAAGATCGCGACCATCTTCCGGACGGTGGAGAAGCTCCGGGTACTATAAACGTTGTCGGTGGTGATAGTTGTGATGGTTGTGATGGTTGCCCGTTTTGGTCAGGTAGAGGACAAATCTGCGAATCAACCGGGCAGGCGCAAGGCCTGCCCCTTCATTACGGTTCGATGGAAAAGATAAAGGAAGATTCGGAGTAGCGTGATGAGATCCCGGCCTGCGCCGGGATGACAAAAGCCGCTGGGGAAATAACTAAAATTGGGCTAAAGCCCATTGTAATCAATTCATCATCAATCCACTACATAAATGTAGTGGCAACTAATAATGAACACTGTGGTATCATTTATCTCCTCACTCCCGTAACTTCCTCACTCCCTCACGCCCCCACTTCCTCTCTCACGTTCTTTTCTTTCTTCCTGTCTTCTTGTCATCCGTCTCTACTTCGCCATCCCCATAAATATCCCCCCAATATACGGCACCAGCCAGATGAGCCAGACAATTATACTGTAGCGGTGAAATCCGGTACGGGTTTTTTCGCTGCCCTTGCGTACCACAAAGGTAGCCCAGATAGCATGAACCAGCATCAGCCAGAGTGCCAGTTGGCCGGTCAGAGTATGCATCTTGGTAAAATCAAACAATCCACCGGCCATTATATGCATGCCCAGTGTACCCGAAACATCAAAGGTGAACCCGGTCCAGAAAGCGATTACATGCCAGGGCTTCAAATATTTGGATAGCCGTTCGGACCATACGCCCAGGGAGTAAAAGATAAAAGCGAAAGTGATCAGGATACTGGAAAGGATCAGGAGAGGCGACATAGGTCCCGGGTTTTTAGTAATTTCGAAAGTTAGGAAAAATGGTGAGGGAGTGAGGACGTGAGGACGACATAGACTATAAGACTATAAGACTGTAAGACTATAAGACTGTAAGAATAGTACCGGTAACAGATAACTGACAAACAGCACCATCACAACCATCACAACCATCACAACCGATAACTGACAACTGAGAATCATGGTTAGAACTTTTACAAGGGCGATCGTACGTAAACCTTGCCCGGAGATTGTGCATGGAATTACGTCAGCCAATTTAGGAAAGCCTGATTTCGGAAGGGTGATGGAGCAGCATCAGGATTATGTGGAGGCACTGGAGCAGTGCGGATTCCGGGTAATCGTGCTTATAAGTGACAGCAGGTTCCCGGATTCTGCTTTTATTGAGGATGTTGCACTTTGCACCTCTGCATGCGCAATAATTACCAATCCGGGGGTCGTATCAAGGAAAGGGGAGAAAGATGGAATGAGGGAGGTGCTGTCGGAGTTTTATCAGGACATTGAAGAGATCAGATCTCCGGGCACATTGGAGGCTGGGGATGTGATGATGGTGGATGCGCATGTCTATATCGGCATTTCGAAACGGACCAATAGGGATGGAGCGGAACAACTGATCGGCATTTTGGATAAGTATGGATTAACCGGATCAACGGTTCCTTTAAAAACAGTCCTTCATTTGAAAACAGGCGTATCTTATCTGGAACAGAACAACCTGCTGGTTTGCGGAGAGTTCATCGATTGTAAGGATTTTGATCCATTTAACAGGATTGAAGTGCCTGCATATGAATCTTATGCTGCTAATTCGCTGTGGATCAATGGCACAGTGCTGGTCCCAAAAGGATTCCCGGTGACCTTGGCCAAAATTGAGAAGGCAGGATACCCGATTATTGAAATGGATGTTTCTGAATTTCAGAAATTAGACGGGGGCCTGAGCTGCCTGTCGCTGAGGTTTTAATTTGAGTTTGAATATGTTACCTTTGTTTATAAATAACATCATTCATGAAAGCAATTATCACAATTGTTGGAATTCTGCTGATTGTCGGTGGATCTTATTTGGTTTACGATGGCTACCAGGTAAAGCAGACTGCGGGAGCTAAGGTTGAAAAAGAAGTTTCAGCCGTCGTCAAGGCGCTAACCGATAATTCGGTTAAAACCAAGACCAATGTGAATAATGAGTCGGCTATGAAAATGATCGGAGGAGGCGTTTTAGCAATTACCGGAATCATACTGGTTGTTGGCGGGCTGAGGAGGAATGGGATAAGACGGTAAGACCATAAAAGTAGGCAGTTGGCAGTAAGCAGTAAGCAGTTGGCAATCGGGAGAAAGATGAAGGAACAAAAATTAGCGGTGATCAATGATTTGACTTCGCCGTTGTTCAGGATCATGGCGATTCAAAATGACCTGGAACCGCAACAGAGGCAGTACGATAATAATATTTGCGCCTTTCATATTGGTAATGGATTCATATTAAGCGTGGGCCATAATCTGAGGCTCGAGGCCACCATGTTCAAGTCGATTGCCGAAGACCGCTATCAATCTGAAATTGCCCCTCATCTGAACCCTGCTGAACTGCAGCATTTTAATCAGATCCTGGTCCCTGGCCCAGCAGTTACTGGCAAGAGATACCTGAAGATTGTGAATCAGAACGATGTGCCCACTTTTGTTACCGCATTAAAGCGGATCAATTTTGATACCCGATGGGTGACCATGTATCAGAAGCAAATCGCTAAACCCTATTTGTTAATCCAGCAGCGCGGCCCGGTTTTTTACAATGATCAGGCGGTGCATGCCCGGTTTAACCCCTTGCTCACATTTGTTGATCCCAACTCCAACCGGCAGTCATACCTCATCGAGACTGAATTGATCGATGCCTGGTATGAGGATGATGTGGCACTTTATAAGATTGTGAATACCCCTGAAAGTATCATTGATACAATTCCACGGTTTGAAATAGACCCTGAAATTTATGATGTTTCAAACGGTGACTATTTCTGTGTTCAAACTGCCCCATCTGACCTGAATCCGGGAAGAATGATCAATGAAGCAAATATTGAGGGTCTGGTTGATCAGTATACTCCGTTCAAGGACCGTTTTGGCGGCAATTACAATCTCCAGGGGCTTCGATATCTGATTAAAGGTTATTTCAGATTTGGTTCATCCGGCGCACCATATATAAAATTCGATCCGGCAAGCTATACCTTTAAAGTAAATGCGGTACAAACCGAAGCATGCCCGATCCAGTTGGAGATTAAGGGAAGCAGGATGGGCAATTTTCAGTTTATCAATGCAATAGCCACCCCGCTGGCCAATGTTATCGACCGCATCAACCGGCAAATGGTCCACGGGTAACCTTAAGTTTCCAAGTTTCCAGCGCGGTTTTTTGTTGTAAATCCATTCCCTATATTTACCGCAAACAAAAGTTGCTATTATGACAATGAAACCGACCATTATTCTTGCTTTTTTAGTTAGCCTGATACTTATTGCGCCTGAGGCGCTTAATGCCCAATCGAATATAACTGCAGTCGAAAAGAACTGGCCCCAATGGCGCGGACCGTCAGAAACCGGGGTAGCCCTTTATGGTAACCCTCCGGTTGAGTTCAGTGAAACGAAAAATATCAGATGGAAAACTGAGATTCCCGGGAAAGGTCACGCCACTCCTATTATCTGGGGCGACCAGATCATCGTTTTAACTGCGGTGGCGACAGATAAAAAACCTGCCAAGGGGGAGGTCACACAGGAAGCTGGTAGAATGGGACCGCCATCCAGCGGAACGGAGTTCATTCATAAATTTCAGGTGATTTCGGTTGACCGGAAAACCGGTAAGATACAATGGGACCGCACCGTTAAGGAAGAGATTCCAGTTGAACGCACGCATACCCTGGGAAGCTGGGCCTCCAATTCTCCTGTTACCGATGGGGAAAATATCTATGCTTATTTTGGATCACGCGGATTGTTTTGCCTGGATTTTAAAGGGAACGTATTGTGGGATCGTGATTTCGGACAGATGGAAATTATTATGAGTTTTGGAGAAGGCAGCTCCCCATCGATCTATAAGGATAAGATCATTGTGGTTTGGGATCATGAAGGTGGATCCTTTATCGTTGCACTGGATAAAAAGACGGGAAAAGAGGTCTGGAAGGTTGATCGGGATGAAATAACCTCATGGGCAAGCCCGCTGATCGTCGAGGTTAACGGACAAGCCCAGGTGATCACCGCCGCAACCAATAAAGTTCGCAGCTATGATTTTGAAACCGGTAAGTTGATCTGGGAATGCACCGGGTTAACCAGAAACGTGATTCCAAACCCGGTTTACGCGGATGGAATTTTGTATGTGATGAGCGGTTACCACGGGAATGCCCTGATGGCCATTAATCTGGCCAAAGCAAAAGGAAATATTACCGGCACCGGTGTCATCCTTTGGAAATACAATCAGGATACTCCTTATGCCCCAAGTCCGATGGTGATGGACGGTAAACTCTATTTTCTGAAGGCAAATAACGGAACCATTACTTGTCTGGATGCCAAAGACGGTAAGGTCAATTATATTAATGAGAAACTCGAAGGTATTTTGAATATTTATTCATCCCCTACAGGTGTTGGCGATCATCTTTATATCGCGGCTGAAGGCATTGTTGATGTGATAAAGGCTGGTCCGTCATTTGTGCTCCTGGCTAGCAACAAGCTGGATGACACGTTTCATGCTTCACCGGTTGTGATAGGTAATGACCTCTATTTGAGAGGGTTCAAATACCTATACTGCATTTCGGCGGAGTAAAACATCTCATCTGATAAAAGATTTTAAATTTGGACCAATAAAAAATTGTTGATATGAAAGTATTTCTTGGAGTGATTTTGGCATTGATTGTTGTGGCTTTTGTTTTCAGATTAACCAAAAAGCAAGACACCCCGGTTGAAAATCCGCCCGCTGTTAATGCTACTGCTATCCATAATGTTATAGTGGAGGAGGTTATACAGGCTAGCTCTTATACTTATATGAGAGTGAAGGAGAACAAGGTTGATTACTGGGTTGCAACAGTGAAAGACGATGTGGCAGTCGGGAGTAAATATTCGTTTGGAGATGCCCTGGAGATGACCAATTTTAAGAGCAAGGAACTCGACCGAACTTTTGATCGCATATATTTTATCAGCGATAATGATGAACAGGCAGGTAATCAGGAGAATAGCATGATGGCCCCCACCACGATGGGGCGGCCTAAGGTGGAGTTAAAGACGGATGTTGTAATTCAACCATCCGTGGGTGGAATTTCCATTGCCGAACTATATAAAAACCGGAACAACTATGCCAATAAAAAAGTCCATGTCAAGGGCAAAGTAGTAAAAGTGAACAGCGAGGTTATGGATAGGAACTGGGTTCATATTCAGGATGGAACAAATGATTCGGGGAATTTTGATCTGACTATTACCACTCTTGAATTGGCTAAGATTGATGATGTTGTCGAATTTGAAGGGACTATCATTTTAAACAAGGATTTTGGTGCCGGGTATACTTATGACGTGATCATGGAAGGTGGAACCATCATCAGATAAAGAAGTTTTCTCATAAAACTGTCTTAGCTTTACTGATCTTCGACAGTTAATAATTACAACTGATTGATTAACAACAGACTAAATTTAATTTATTTTTCTTTGGCACCACAGTGCCAAACTTTCAGACCGATAAACCACCGTTCAGTTATTCAGCCGGCTTCAACCGGATGGTCGGTGGTAAAGCCACCCCCACCGCTTTGAACACGGAAGAGCAGGTTCCTTTACATTCTGTTCGCACGAGGTATTCCCGGTCCAGGAGTATTAAAAGATCAATATCCGAATCGGGTCGATTATCACCCCTCGCAAAAGAGCCGAATAATATGACGGTGGAACCTGGTTCTAACGAAATTACCATCTTCTTAATCGGAACCAGTATTTTCTCAGTTGATGTCATTCTACAAATTTAGCATTTTCCCAAGTAAATGTGATGCAGATACTTTCACCGTAGAAACCCAATAAGCCAAACGTCGATGCCATGAGGAGCATTGATCTTGGGATGTGTCACAGGTCCGGCAGATAGTATACAAGAATCTGCCAATGATTATTGCCGGGTGTGTATTAATGCAAAATCATCGGCTTGCTTTTCCTTTACTTCATCCATACCGGAGTTTTCAATCGTCTCTAAAAAAATATCCTTTTTACCATGTAAGAGTATATGCCCTGCTTCGTGAAAGAACGTAAACCGGAAACTATCGTTCCTGTTGTACCTGCCTGATAATTGAATTAACGGCGTATCCTTTAACCAACGTGTACAACCACTAATGGGAGCCTTAGGCAAGCAAGGGGTATGCACCACTTTTACTCCAGCTTCCAAACAAATGTCTTGCAATTGGTTGAAGAATTTATCAGGATGCTTTGCCATGATGATTTTTAATTCTGAAAGTGCCTCTTTAAAGTCTTTCTCCACATAATCTTTTGCTTTTAACCGGGCAGACTGTAACTCTCCTTTGCGCAACCAGGCAGAGATTGCATAAGGCTCTTTGGTATTTTTCAATGAGATACGAAAGGCCACTTTCAGTTGTTGGTTGAAGTAATAATCTTCCCAGGCTCTGTGACTGGCAAATCCAAAGAACGCCAGCATGGCGGATGCTGTTTCCTGGATTGATACCACGCGTGGCAGCCAGCCCTTTTTAATCATATCGGCAATCGGGAAAAGTTTTGCCCATTCCTTTGCTTCCTCAATCACAGTTTTCCACTTTTCACGCGCAATGTATTCATCATACCCCCTTTGGTGGTTCATCCAGAAGTGAGCGGGAATTTTTGTTACATTCTCAAATTGGACAGCCATATCGGGTGTGATGGAGCTGGTACCCTTCAAAATAGCCGTAATGGTTTTTTCCGGCTTTACGGTACGAATGGCAAACTCTTTGGGCCCCATTTCCATTTCCTCAAGCTTTTCTGCCAGTGTCTCACCCGGATATGGAACCGATTGAGGAATGTATTTATTATCCCGTACCATAATTATTTCTCCTTGTGATAGTTAGCAATTTCAATTATTTCGACTCCTTTTATTTCCAGCCATATATACTGACCATTTTCATTAGTTGGGATCGGAGCTTCGTGAGGTGTGAAAACCAACCGGTAAGGTTGATCTAAGTCACAAGCCCATTCCCCCTTTCTATTTTCTGTAAGTTCGTGAAAGTTGCCCGGTAGATTCCTCGTATCCTCCAACGTGTTGGCAAACCTCAAATCGTTTAACCTCTTTGTAATCTTTTTCGCCCGAATTTTCCCGAACTCCTTCAATAGTTTTTTATCATCGTTAGCCAGTTTTTCAAATTTTCCATCTTTAAATGTAATATTCATTGCAAATATAAGGTTATTTTAATTAACAGAAGGTGTAATCTGAAATAAAATTCAATTGGGTTACGGCACGAACAACGTGTTGCCTGGCTGCCTGCAAAAGTCCGGCAATTTTTAAGCAGAGGCTCTCCGGTTCTATTGCTTTGGTCATAAGCCAATCACTATATTTTTTATTTCGATAGCATTGCTTTTATGGATATAGATGCAGGGAATTGAAGTAAATGGAAAAATCCTGTGTTTTTTTCTCTTTATCGTTTTTTGAATGACGAATTTAATCCGGCCAATGCCCCTCGCCCCCTCTCCCGCGAGCTCGCGAGCGCGGGAGAGGGGGGGCGGGAGGTGAGGTGGATCGCGGGATTGAACTTCTGCTGAACAGTACCTAAAATACCGACCTGGCTGATTATACTGTTACTGATGAAAGTATTGGATCGCGAAACCAGAATGATCCAGAATTTTTCGAAATAAAGATCAGACATGGTCATTTTGGTACGCACATGAAGATTATCATCGGGTTTATCAAAAAATTTGTACATTATCAAAAAAATACGAGATGATAGATAGTAAATTAATATTGAATGATTTGAAATTAAGTTTACTTGAGAAGTATTCGGATTCTGTAAAAAATGTGATATTGTTTGGTTCACAAGCTAGTAACAGGGCAAGTGAATACTCCGATTACGATATTTTAATAGTATTGAGTAAAGATTATTCAAGACAGGACGAGGATACTATTTTTGATATTTGTTATGATATAGATTTAAAATATAACATTTTAATTGATGCTCATTTACTTTCTACAAATGAACTTATGACATGTAGAGGGAAACAACCTATTTTTATTAATGCTTTAAAAAATGGCATATGCGCATGACCCTGGATGATAAAAATAGATTGGATTTAATTCAATACAGGTTGGATGAGGCTAAAGATACGGAAACAGATGGCCGATCTGCTGGTTCCTTTTTTTAGTCAACTTCTGAAAGATTAATACAAAAACCGTTATTTCCCTGCTTCCAGATACAGTCCCTTTCTCGAAAGCAAATGATCCAGGTTAGCCACACCGTAAACCACAACTGCGGTGACGACTGAGGTATGGTTCTGGTATTCAGGGATGCTCTTGTTGTACATATCGCGTTCGGTGTGCCAGATTTCCCCGTAGTTAAAGTCGTATCCTTTGGTATCAGCCGTGCCAAAGCTGACGGTGGGTATACCGTTCATGGCAAAATAGGCATGGTCTGATCCGCCGGCACTGGTTGGCCGGGGCCTGGGTTCATCGGTTCGCTTGGTCAGGGTAAATGGAAAATCGGGATTGATGCTATTGAGCGGTTCACAGATCTTTAGGAAGTCATCATACATAGCTTCCGTTACATTCAGACTGTTAGCCACGGTAGGGCCCCCGTCACGGTTGAAATAATTGGATATTTTGTCCCAATTTTTAGTGTTTTTCTCCACCCAGCTTTTCGAGCCCAGCAGTCCGAATTCCTCACCTGCCCATAAACAAACCAGGATCGTGCGTTTCGGCTGGCCGCCGGCAGCCATGATCAAACGTGCGGCTTCCATAGCCGGGGTTGCACCCGAACCATCATCCACGCCGCCGGATGCCACATCAAAACAATCGAGATGGCCGCCCATGATTACGTATTCATCCGGGTATTTTGTGCCCTTTATTTTTCCGATCACGTTATAATATTTAACCGGGCCCATCTTAAAATAATTCCGGATATCAAACTCCAGCTGGAAATATCTGCGTTCCTTAACCATCTGTTCAATAATCTTATACTGCTGGTCTTCCAGTTTTATATCGGGAACGGTAGGCAAAGTTTCGAAGGTCATTTTGTCGACATTCTTGCGGTCGTATAAAACCCGGATAGGAACTGCGGCCGACTGGATAATTCCTAAAATGCCGGCTTCACGCATCTGCTTGTAAAAAAGGGCAGGTTCCTCTATCAGGGGAAGCGGCTTTTTCTCTTCGACTTTCGGGTTTTTCCGCTTGGCTTTCGGGTTTTTCTGTTGCGCTTTAAGGAATTCCTGTTCGGCCTCCCGGATTCTACGGTTCTCCATCATTATGTCCCGATTGACTTTACCGATGGAATCGTTTTTGGCAATAGTTATGGCCCGGGTGGAATCAGCTTTTACTGAATAATCAATCGGCCAACCGCTATTATCACCCGAGATCAGCACCCAGGCTCCCTTCAGAACGCCCTTCATGCGATCAAAATCAGCCTGGGATTTAGGCTCAATCACCACGTGCCCGTGCTGTACACCATGGGTTCCGGACGTATATGACGGGGTGGCGAAATGCAGATCCATTCCGTTTTCGCTCAGCAACCGGCCAAACCAGGGTCCGCGGTTAAATCCCACCGGAAGCACTCCTGCTTCATCCAGTTCCGTTTCCATTCCCCATTTTTTGAACTGCGCCACACACCACTCCGCAGCATTTTCATAGGCATCAGAACCTAATACTCTGCCGCCAAATCGATTGCAAAGTACATCCAGATGGTTCATGGTCTGATTATCAGTCTGACCGATCTCGATGATTTTATCGACGACCTTGCTCTTCTGTGCCTGTACACTGGAGACAGCGATCATCATGCAAAGGACAAAAGCCAGTAAATAAATCCGTTTCATTAAATTTCTATTATTTTAGATTTCAGTTTAAGTTTAGTGTATCGGATTGCAAGTTAATTTTATTGAGGAATAGTTGGCAACGCGAATGACGTAAAACATAATACGGAGAGGTGAATTATGAACGAAGAAATCAGGACCAAAGGTTTGGATATCGAAGAAATCATGGAACGGGCGCGGATATCGGGCGAGAAGTTCAGTACCTATTCTCAGGCACGTGTGGACCAGATAGTTAAAGCAGTATATGAGGCGGGATTTAACAACAGGGTGCACTTGGCAAAGATGGCTCATGAGGAGACGGGGATCGGCAAATGGCAGGATAAGGTATCGAAAAATGTAATCGCCACCCGCTATGTATATCAGGATATTAAAGATTTAAAAACTGCCGGAATTATCAGGGAAGACCCGGAAAGCGGTATAACAGAAGTGGCGAAACCCATCGGACCGATCTTTGCGATGACTCCTATTACCAATCCCACTTCGACGGCACTATTCAAGATCCTGATCTCGATGAAAACCCGGAATCCGATCATCATACGGCCGCACGGATCGGCAAAGAAATGTACCTGCGAAGCGGCCCGGATCTGCTACGAAGCTGCTGTTGAGGCTGGTGCCCCGGAAGATTGCATTCAGTGGATCAGACGGTCGACACCCGAAGAGACTCTTGAAATGATGGGCCATAAGCTGGTAGCGTTGGTGCTGGCTACCGGATCGGTCAGCCTGGTCAAGTCGGCCTACAGCTCAGGAAATCCGGCTATTGGCGTTGGCCCGGGAAATGTGCCGGTATACGTGGGACAAAGTGCCGACTTAGCCTTTGCCGCTGAACAGATTATACTTTCAAAAACATTTGATTACGGTACTGTCTGCGCCAGTGAACAGTCGTTGGTCATTAAGGCCACCAAGGCTGATGAGCTGATCGCTGAATTCAAAAAGCAGAAGGCCTATTTCCTGAATGATGCCGAGAAAAGGAGGCTGGAAGAGGTAGCTTTCAATAAGATACAGAAATCAATGAGCATCGATGTGATCGGTCAGCCGGCGCACAAAATTGCTGCCATGGCCGGGATTGATGTCCCGGAGGATACAACGATTTTAATTGTCCGTTATGCCAATCATGAGGTGGGTATCAAATATCCCCTTTCGCTCGAGATCCTGGCACCGATCCTCGCGATGTATGTCGTGGATGACTTCATAGAGGCTATCAATATGTGCAAGAGGATTGTCAGTTACGGCGGGATGGGGCATACCATCAGCATTTTTTCCAATGAGGAGGACAAAATCATGTATTTTGCCGAGGTAACCAATGCCGGGAGGTTGCTAGTCAACACTCCTGCCTCACAGGGAGCCCTGGGCGGCACTTACAACGGCTTGCAGCCATCGCTTACCCTGGCAACCGGAGCCGGTGGGAAAAATATCACCACGGATAATATCACGGCCAGACATCTGCTAAATATCCAGCGGCTGGCCCGCCGGACCTTTATTCCCTGCAACCCTGATCTGACGGATATTTACCTGGATGAATCGATTGATGCACAGAGGATAGATGATGAGTGCGGGAGGTAAAGTACCCACCCCAACTCCTCCCTCGACCAGGGAGGGGCTATGCTCCGAGGGAAAGCAGGTGCTCATTCCCCCTCCCTGTTTCAGGGAGGGATGGGGGTGGGTACCTTTTGGGGCCATATGGCAACATACTAAGGGATTAATTTTGTAACTTATTCGGTAACTTCTCAAAAAATACCGACCCATGAAAAAGGCTCTTACCCTCCTTATTATCAGCTTCCTAACATTCTGTACAATCCCTAAACAAGCCGATACCCCAACCGTTTCCGCGAATAAAAACGCATCCTTCAGCCTGGAAGGGAAGAAAGTGATCGTTTATACCACCGCCGATAGCACCAATTACCACCTGACGGCCACTGATACCCTGACCTTTTCCGCTTTTGGGCAACCGCTGGAAACCCAGCCCGGCGTATTTGTCGATCCGGGGCACCGGTTCCAGACTTTCCTCGGGATCGGAGGGGCCTTCACCGATGCAGCAGCCGAAACTTTTGCCCGGCTACCGGCCGCGAGGCAATCGGAATTTTTGCTGGCCTGTTTCGACTCGGTCAATGGAATCGGCTACACGTGGGGCCGGACTCACATGAACAGCTGCGATTTTTCGAGCGACATGTACACCTATGTGGAGGATGGCGACAAAGAGCTGGCCACCTTCAGCATTGCACATGATGAAAAGTACAAAATCCCTTTGATCAGAAAGGCCATGCAAACGGCTGGCAAACTGAACCTGTTCATCAGTTCCTGGAGCCCCCCGGCCTGGATGAAGGACAATAACGACCGGCTGCACGGCGGCAGACTGAAACCGGAATATTTCCAGACCTGGGCCAACTATTATGTCAAATACATCCAGGCGTTGGAAAAGGCTGGTGTGCCGGTGTGGGGACTGACGGTACAGAATGAGCCCATGGCCAGGCAGATCTGGGAAAGCTGCATGTATACGGCAGAGGAGGAGCGCGACTTTATCAAGAACTTCCTCGGACCCACCCTGCACAGCAACAGCCTGGGCGGTAAGAAACTCATCGCCTGGGACCACAACCGCGACCTGTTATTCCAACGAGCCTCCACCCTGCTGGGCGATCCCGATGCAGCCAAATACATCTGGGGGATCGGGTTTCATTGGTATGAAGTCTGGAATGGCGGCCGTCAGTATGAAAACGTTAAACGTACCGCCGAAGCCTTCCCGGAAACCAACCTGCTGCTGACCGAAGCCTGCAATTATCCGTTCAGCTGGCAGACTTTCGGCCAGTGGAAGTGGGGTGAACAATACGGCGAGAATATGATCCATGATTTCAACAATGGCGCCGTTGCCTGGACCGACTGGAACATTCTGCTGGATGAGACCGGCGGACCCAACCATGTCAACGGATTCTGCTTTGCCCCCATCCATGCCAAAACACAGGAAGGGACCCTGCATTACATGAACTCCTATTATTATATCGGCCACTTCTCGAAATTCATCCGGCCAGGGGCCAGGCGGGTGGTCAGTTCATCCAGCCGGGTTCAGCTGCTGACTACGGCCTTTCTGAACACCAACGGAAAACTTGCGGTTGTGGTCATGAATCAAACCGGCGAAAAGCTCCCGTACCGGATGTATATTGGCAGCCAGGCAGTAGAAACCATCAGCCTGCCGCATTCCATCCAGACATTGGTGATTCAGTAAATAGATTCAAATAGAAAGACCATCCGGATATCAACACACTATGTCGCTTCTCCCGGTGCCTTTTTGCCGGCATGATTTTGTTATCGCGGCATTCCTTTTCCCTACATTTATTGCCTTAATTACATCTCGCCATGAAACTTCATCCCTTGCACTTTTTGCCTTCTTTCTTCTTCCTGATTTGTGCCTGCTGCCTATTGCCTACTGCCTACTGCCAACTTCCTACAGACCAGCCAACCAAGGTAAAAGTCGCGGTGGTGGTCCAGGATCCATTGCTTCCCCAATACGGCGGCAAACGGATGCATGAGGTGATGAAAACCCCGGGCAGGACGTTCATGTGGAACGATCCCCGCGAACTGAGCAAAGAATATGAGGCTGCTCTGGAGAAGATCAGTCACGGAACCATTCAATATGAGGTGGTTAAGATGATCGATGATACCTTGCTTTTTTCTAACCGCAACGACAACAACCAGCCGGTGGGGATGACTGAAATGGTCCGTCTGCTGATAGAGCCCGACTGGAAAACGCTGAAGGGAATCGGTACCCATTTCGATTATAAGCGGTTCGTGGAGCATTACGGATTTGACAAGATGCGCGACCGCGATGAGATCAACGAGGTGTGGGTATGGTCGTTTCCCTATGGAGGCATGTGGGAATCAAACTATTGCGGGAAAACCGGATTCTGGCTCAACTCTGATCCCACCACCACTACAACGAATGAAAAGCTTCTGGTTGTGATGGGGCTCAACTACGAACGGAAAATGTCGCTGGCCCTCGAAAGCTACGGCCACCGTTTCGAATCAGTCATGTGGCATTTGTACGGACGGTGGGAAAAGGATGCACCCAACCCGAACAATTGGGAGAAATATACCCGTTTTGAAAAGACCCACCCGGGATTGGCTAATATCGGGAACATCCACTTCCCGCCGAACGGCGAGCATGATTACGACTGGATCAATAAAACTCCCGTCACCACCTGTGCCGATGGCTGGAACTATTATCCGGATATCAAATCCGATATGACCCGAACGGTGGACTGCACCGAATGGCAATGCTCACACGAAGGTTATATGACCTGGTGGTTCAGTCATATTCCGCATTTCGAAGGAAGCAACTCCTCTGATGGTCATTTGAATAATTGGTGGCGTTACGTTGTTAACTGGGAGTCGGCGATTTTGGCAGAGAAGACTATAAGACAAAAAGACTTTAAGACTATAAGACGAGAAGACTATAAGACGGGAAGAATTGGGTTTGTAAGCAGCGGGGGCGGAGAGGAACAGAAGGCGGCGTTTCAGTATTTGCAGGAGCAGAAACAGTTGCAGGTGCAGGAGGTGAATTGGCCGGGATTGAGAAAAATCAAGGGACCTGAGGATTGCGGGGTGATCTGGTATCATAAGGCGGATACGGTTTTAACGGCTGCTGATACTTCGAAGCAGACGATCGGTTTGCTGAAAAAATATGTCGAAGCGGGCGGGAGCCTTTTTCTGACTTTGGATGCAATGCGGTTGCTGCCTTATCTGGGTGTTGAGAAAATGGCTCCAACAGTGAATTATGTGGAATTGAAAGACGAGGGCAACGGACGGAAGCTTGGACTGCACGGTTTCCGGAGCCATCCGGTATTTGACGGACTTTTAGGTGGGGCGTACACCTATGCCCCGAAAGAGGATGTGAAGGTTCGGCGGGTGGGTTATTTTGGAGCTTCGGTGCCGCAAGGTAAGGTTGTGGCTGTGGATTGGGCGTATATATTTATCTATGAGGATAGTAAGCTGATTACAGAGTATAATCTGGGGAAGGGGAAAATCCTGGCTGCCGGGGCGTATCTTTATTTTAGCCAGCCCAATTACAACCGGGCACATCTGGAGAAATTCACCTCAAATGTGTTTGCGTACCTGAGTGGTGAACATTCCGAATCTCCTGTGAGGTACTGGGATTTTGAGCCCGGCCGGGTAGTTGCTGCTGATTTTCCTTCGCCTGATTGTACCCGTGGAGCCCCGGTAAATTGGGAGGTGACGCCCAATCCGATTGCCCTGACCAACCCCTCGGGTACTAAGGATATGTGGGACATCGCGGGTGAGCGGATGGTGCTCATGGGCAAGGAGTCGGGCGGAATTGATGAAGTGTGGGCACACCCTTTTATGGCGATACGGGATTATGAGGTATCCCTGAAATTCCCGAAC
Source organism: Porphyromonadaceae bacterium (assembly GCA_007280905.1). Taxonomy (GTDB): domain Bacteria; phylum Bacteroidota; class Bacteroidia; order Bacteroidales; family UBA12481; genus UBA12481. The sequence continues at coordinate 49,724 of QYQM01000117.1, forward strand.
AATAGCAAATCGATACGACTGAATGAGCTGACTCCCAAAATCAGCGTCGGCCCCGAATCGTTTACCCGTACATACCAGATAGATAGTAAGATACTCAAAGAAATCATTACTTGTCATCCGACCGATGGCACCGCTGTGATTCATTATGAATATACCGGTAGCGACCCGGTTGAGATCAATATTGCCTTCAAAAGTAATCTTCGCTTTATGTGGCCCTATTCAGAAAAGGTTACCGGGGCGATTAAATATGGATGGGATAAAGGTCTGAATGGCTGGGTGATCCAAAACAAGGCCGGAGATTTTGTATCGGTTATCGGGATGAACAGGACCATAAAGGATAAGAAGGCCTCAGCCGGAGAGAGTTTGCTTATGGGTGCCGGAATGACTGCTGCATTAAATGGGACCGAATGTTTGGATGTGGTTCTGGCCACATCGGCTACCGGTTTAACAGAGGCCATCAGTGCTTATAGCCGGGCGATGCGCGATCCGAAGGCTGTTTATCTGGCTTCAGTCGCCAATTCAAAATCGCTTTTTAACGGCAAACTGAGCATCACCGGTCCGGATGCCGATTTCAATACCGGTTACAAATGGGCCGTGGTGGGCACCGACCGGTTTATCGTGAATACCCCCGGTGTGGGGCGTTCACTTGTTGCCGGTTATGCTACCACTGATTATGGCTGGAAGGGAGGGCATAAAGTCAACGGGCGTCCGGGCTATGCCTGGTATTTTGGTCGCGATGCCGTATGGAACGGTTTTGCGGTTTTGGATTACGGTGATTTCGACCGGGTGAAAACGGTGCTTGAACTCTTCTCGAGATATCAGGACATATCCGGGAAAATCTATCATGAGTTGACCACTTCGGGAATCGCCCATTACGATGCAGCCGATGCCACTCCGTTGTATATCGCGTTAGCCGGCAAGTATTTACATCACTCCGGTGATACCGCGTCGATCAGGAAAGAGTGGCCGGCGATCAAAAAAGCGATCGACTTTTGTTATTCCACCGATACCGATGGCGATCATTTGATTGAAAATACCCAGCAGGGTCACGGATGGGAAGAGGGTGGCGATCTGTACGGAACACACACTACCCAGTATATGGTTTCGTGCTGGGCCGAGGCTCTGAATCAGGCCGCTTATATGGCCGAAAGTATCGGACTGAAGGATTTGACTGCCAAATATGAACAAGAGGCCAAAATCGTTCTGGAAAAGCTCAATACCGGTTTCTGGAATCCGGATACCAGGTTCTTTAATCATGGATTGTACAAAGATGGCACTTACCTGGCTGTACCCTCGGTAATGACTGCCATACCCGTATACTGGGGACAGATTAAGGATTATAACAAGGCCAGGAGTGTAGTAGAGCAGCTTGCTTCATGCAATTTCACAACCGATTGGGGCACGAGGATCGTGAGTGAAAAGGCTAAATTTTTCGCTCCCGGCGGATACCACACCGGAAGCGTGTGGCCGCTGTTCACCGGCTGGGCAGCCCTGGGTGATTACGCCGCAGGGAACTCCGCACAGGGATTTTCCAAAATGATGAGCAACCTGCTGGTGTATAAATACTGGTCGCTTGGTTATATTGAGGAGGTACTCCACGGAACG
>QYQM01000086.1 GCA_007280905.1 Porphyromonadaceae bacterium
GAAATATCACAAGAAAGTCACAAACATCTTTATGGGGCCCATTACGATGGACTCATTAAAGCGCGGTCGTTTTACTCGTTTTCTAAAGTTTAAGGATTGGTAATGAATAAGATATAGATCGGTGATTTGTGTTTTCATATTCCTCATTTAATATTACAAGGTAAAAATAATCATTGGTCTTTAATTATACAAGGCTAATTCTATAACAACCGCGGATCATCCCAGTTGGCAACCGCTGGTCGCCCCAACACCTCATCATATCATTAAAGCACTTTCCCAAACTCCATCAGAAATGCCTTGATAAAGCCATTCAGCTCTCCGTCGAGTACCGCTTGCGGATTGCTGGTTTCGAAGCCCGTGCGTAAGTCTTTTACCATTTTATAGGGATGCAGCACGTAGGAGCGGATCTGCGAGCCCCATTCGATCTTCTTCTTGGTGGCCTCGACTTTTTGCCGTTCTTCCATCCGTTTACGGAGCTCAATAGCAAATAATTCAGAACGTAATAACCGCAGGGCATTCTCCTTATTCTGAAGCTGGCTCCTTGATTCACTGTTCTCGATGATGATCCCCGAAGGCCCGTGTTTGAGCCGCACCGCAGTTTCCACCTTGTTTACGTTCTGCCCGCCGGCCCCACCGGAACGGTATGTATCCCACTCAATATCAGCAGGATTAATATCGATTTCTATTGAACCATCTACAGCCGGTGATACAAATACGGATGCAAATGTGGTATGACGCTTATTATTGGAATCGAACGGCGATAGTCGCACCAGTCGGTGAACGCCATTCTCTGCTTTAAGATATCCGTAGGCATAATCCCCAATGAATTCAAGCGTTACCGACTTAACGCCGGCTTCATCACCAGCCTGAAAATCAATTTCCTTCACCTTATAACCATTGATTTCGCCCCAACGGATATACATCCTCATCAACATACCGGCCCAATCCAGACTCTCGGTTCCGCCGGCACCTGAATTGATTTTCATGATGGCTCCGAGAACATCCTCCTCCTTCCGGAGCATATTGCGGGTTTCGAGCTCTTCAATCAGTTCGAATGTTTCTGCGAACTGTTTATCGGCTTCTTCTTCAGAAGCCTCGCCCTCTTTATAGAAATCGAACATCACCTGAAGGTCCCCGATAGCGGCCAAAACCTGATCATAAGCCTTGATCCAGCTGTTGAGCGTCCGGATCTGCTTCATATGTTTCTCTGCCTCTTTGGGATTATCCCAGAAACCCGCGGACTGGGTTTTATCTTCCTCTTCCTTTATTTGTATCTTCTTGTCATCGACATCAAAGAAACCTCCTCAGCGCTTCTCCGCGCTCAACCATCTCTTTTACCTGATCGAGGGTTATCATATTAATAGAATTTGGGGCAAAATTACGATATTTACGGGAAGAAAGTTATCAGTTATCAGTTGCCAGTTGTTGTCGACAACTGATAACCGACAACTGACAACTGACAACCCATGATTCAAACAGGCCTCGATAACCTCCTAAACTCCGCCGAAGAACAGTCGAAAGTCCGCGGCTGTATTGCATACCTCGGCCATGCGGCATCGGTTTCGTGGCGGATGGAGAATGGACTGGATGAGCTGGTGGGGCTGTTTGGGCAAAGGGTGATCAAGGCATTCGGACCGCAGCACGGGTTCGGATCGGTAGTGGAGGATAATATGATTGAAACCGGCCACATGATGCATCCCGCGTGGAAGATCCCGGTGTACAGTTTATATGGGGACACACGCAAGCCCACTGAAGAGATGCTTGACGGTATTGATACCCTGATCATCGACTTGCAGGATGTCGGTACTCGCGTATATACCTACATATGGACACTTTACCTCACGATGGAGGCCTGTCTGGGTAGGGATATCCGGATCGTTGTGCCCGACCGGCCCAATCCGATCGGCGGAATTCTCATAGAAGGCAATCTGCCTGATCCGCAATGGTATTCATTCGTTTGCATGGCCCCGATCCCGATGCGTCATGGAAAAACAATCGGCGAGATGGCAGTATGGTTTAAAGAATTGAACCGTTGGGATATTGATCTGCAGGTTATTCCGATGGCCGGTTGGGAACCCAGCATGCTCTGGAAAGATACCGGCCGGTTGTGGGTAAACCCCTCCCCTAACCTGCCGACTGCCGAAGGATGCCTTGTTTATCCCGGTACCGTGATGATTGAAGGAACGATTCTCTCCGAAGGCCGCGGCACCACAAGAAGTCTCGAACAATTTGGCCATCCGGCCATAGATCCGTATGCCATCCGGAAAGAGCTTTTAACCTATCTGAATAATAATAACCTGGAGGGAATGGTTCTTCGTCCCGTCTATTTCCAGCCTACCTACCATAAATTTACCGGTCAGCTTTGCGGGGGATATCAGATCCATGTTACCGATCCAACCATTTTTCAACCATGGAAAACGATGCTCTACATTCTGAAATTCCTCTACCATCATACCGATATCCGGCCATTCTGGAGCACTGCTCCTTACGAATATCAGTTCGACGGACTCGCCTTCGACTGGATCAACGGAACAGATAAAATACGAATTTGGATCGAAGATTCTTATCTCCGTGGTCCTCTGTGATCCTCGGTGGCCCTCTGTGTAACCTATTTTCTTACACAGAGAAACACAGAGAGCCACAGAGAATGAAACAATTAAAATGAAACCCATGAAAAAACTCTGCACCGTGCTCCTGATCAGCTGTATTTTCATTAGCTGCGTAAAACAAAAAGAGCCCCAGCCGGATTTCTCATTTGCGTTTCTGACTGACATTCACATCACTCCGGACAGAAGTGCTCCGCAAGGATTTCAGCAGGCGATCGATACCGTTAATAAATTGAATCCCGATTTTGTGATCACGGGCGGCGACCTGGTCATGGATGCACTGGGTCAGGCCCGCTGTCGCGCTGATTCGCTGTACCAGTTATATGGCGGACTCATGAAAGGCTTTAAGATGCCGGTGTACAATACCGTGGGAAACCATGAACTGTTTGCCTTCTACAATAAAGAGATTGATACATTGGATCCTGATTATGGCGAAGGGATGTTCCGGCGCTATTTCGGTAATCCCTGGCAATCATTTGATTATAAAGGATGGCACTTTATCATCCTGAAATCCATCGAGCAGACTCCATCACGAGGATATGAAGGCAAAATCAACCCGGTTCAGATGGAGTGGCTGAAAAAGGACCTGGCCAAAGTCGACGATAAGACACCGGTCGTAGTATCGGTGCATATTCCTTTTATCACCGTTTATAATCAATGGCAGGAAGGCGGTCAGCAGGTGAACGGTGCCGGCAGCGTGATCACTAATGGTAAAGAGGCTATGGACCTGCTCCGTAAAAAGAATCTGAAACTTGTCCTTCAGGGTCACCAGCATTATTACGAAGATCTGTTCATGGATGGCGTGCATTTCATCACAGGCGGCGCGGTATCGGCCGGCTGGTGGGGTGGCCCGATCGGCAAGATGGAGGAAGGGTTCATGCTGATCAGGGTTTATGGTGATCAGATTAAACCTGAGTATGTTGATTATGGTTGGGAAGCCAGGAAGTGACGAGTGACAGAAAAAAAAATAAGAAAACTTGGTCTGAACCGTTACTTCAATAAAAGAAGCTATTACTTTGTAACAGAAAACGGACTTGATCCTGCTTACGTTAATATTTAATGGTATCCATGATCAGAAGAATCACCTCTTATATCATCATTGCTATTTTATTTGTCTGTTGTAAGAATCAAAATAGCAACGATTTAACCGCTCTTGTTGATCCCTTCATCGGAACTGATGCTACCGGAAACACTTTTCCGGGTGCCGCCATGCCATTCGGGATGGTCCAACTGAGCCCTGATACCTATAACGATGGCTGCTGCAGCGGATATCATTACAGGGATACAGCCATCATCGGATTTTCGCATACTCATTTGAGCGGGACGGGGGTTGCGGATTTCGGGGATATTTTGGTGATGCCAAATACGGGTTCCCGCCTTCGCGGGAATGACAGCAGGTCGAAATTTCAGCATTCCAGCGAGAAAGCGTCGCCGGGGTATTACAGTGTTTTTTTGGAAGATTACAAGATAAAAGCGGAATTGACGGCCACCAAACGGGTGGGTTTACACCGGTATACTTTTCCGCAATCTGACGATAGCCGCATCCTGATTGATCTGGAACATGGGATCATGAACGGGGACAAACCATTGGAAGACTGTTTTATGCGGGTGGTGAGTTCCACGGAAATCGAAGGTCTGCGCCATTCACAGGGTTGGGCGCCCAATCAGTATGTCTATTTTGTTGCCCGGTTTTCGGAGCCTTTTACCGATCCGGTCCTGTACCTGAATGGGGAGCCTTCCGGCGATGGCCGTGAAATCAAGGGTAAATCGGTGAAGGCGGTCTTCAATTACAAAACGAAAGAGGGAAAGCAGATCCTGGTAAAAGTGGCGCTTTCGGCAGTCAGCACGGAAGGTGCACGCCGGAACCTTGATGATGAGCTTCCCGGTTGGGATTTCGACAAAACGGTAAAGCGGGCAGAAGATGCCTGGAATGCCGAACTGGAAAAAATCAAAATTTACGGTGGCAGCAAAGATCAGCAAACGATTTTTTACACAGCACTTTACCATTCCCTCCTCACCCCAAATCTCTATTCCGATGTTGACGGCCAATACAGGGGTATGGACCACCTGGTTTATAATGGCGAAGGCTTCAATTATTACACGGTTTTTTCACTGTGGGATACCTACCGCGCAGTCCATCCGCTGTTTAACCTGATCAATCCCAAGCGGAATGAGGATTTCATTAAAACGATGATCAAACAGTATGAGCAAACAGGCTTGTTACCCGTATGGGAACTGGCCGGATGCGAAAATAACTGCATGATCGGGTATCATTCTGTAGCGGTAATTGCAGATGCTTTCCTGAAAGGCTACCGCGATTTCAACGTCGATAAAGCATTCGAGGCTATGCTGGCCAGCAGCGCACAAAATACTGAAGGGATTGATTCCTACCGGAAATTTCAAGTCCTGCCAAAGGAATATTCCACCAATTCGGTATCGAAAGTACTGGAGTATGCTTACGACGACTGGTGTATTGCCCAGGTAGCCAAATCGTTGGGACGGATGGATGCCTACCGGGAGTACATCCGGAGATCACAATATTATCAGAATCAATATGATAAATCCACCGGATTAATGCGGCCGAGGCACGCAGATGGGCGATGGCTGACTCCGTTCGATCCGTTCAAGGTTTCGTTGCTCAACCAGGGGGATTATACTGAGGCAAATGCCTGGCACTATAGCTTTTATGTCCCACAAAATATCCCGGATCTGATCCGGCTCTCGGGTGGTGATCCCCTTTTTATCCAGAAACTCGATACTTTTTTCTCCATTCAAACCGGCACAAAAAGCAATATTTCCGATTTCGAAGGGATATTCGGGCAATATGCACACGGTAACGAACCGAGTCATCACATGCCTTACCTGTACAACTATGCCGGAGCAGCCTGGAAAACCCAGGAAATCGTAAAGAGAGCCATCAATGAATTTTATACATCCAAACCCGATGGCCTTTGCGGAAACGATGATTGCGGACAGCTATCGGCCTGGTATGTTTTCAGTGCGCTGGGGTTTTACCCGGTTTGTCCGGGACAGGATCAATATGTGATCGGGAGTCCGGTTTTCGACAAGGCTGAAATCACGCTTCCCAACGGTAAGATATTTACCGTAAAGGCTCAAGGCTCAGGGCTCAAGGCTCAATACATACAATCGGCCGCACTGAATGGTCAGGATTATCCGAATTCATTCATTGCCTACACTGACATCATGAAAGGAGGAGAATTATTGCTGCGGATGGGTTCTGAGCCTGTTAAAGCGTGGGGCCGGGCTCCGGAAAACCGCCCGTCGGCCCTCCAGGTTGAGCCGGAGAATCTCCTCAAACCGCTGGGTACAGACAAGCTGTTTATGCCTTTTATCAAATCTGCCGGCCCGATGTTCAGGGGGCAGACGAAAGTTGAGCTTGGATGTATCTCAGAAGGGGCCGAAATTCACTATACCCTCAATGGCACTGAGCCACGGATTATTTCTACAAAATATACACAACCGTTCGATATTTACCGGACCTCCCGCGTCAGGGCAAAAGCATTCAGGGACGGGATAACCGAAAGTGAAACAGCAGCGGAGGATTTTTATAAGAGTTCGCTCGATCCGCAATCGCCGAAACTGAAGGTGGAATACCTGGTACCCCCATTTGAGAGGGATTACCTGGGGAGAACAGTCGACGGTAGTTACTCACCTAATTACAAGGCTGGCGGAAACATGACCCTGGTTGACGGGAAAACAGGAAGCCCGGATTTCACCGACGGAAAATGGCAGGGTTTTGAAGGAAAAGATATGGAAGTTGTGATCGATATCGGCCGGGTGATGCCGGTGTGGCGTATAACTGCCAGCTTTCTCCAGAGTTTATCCGTCTGGATTTTCCACCCGATCGAAATCAGTTTTTCCATTTCAACCGATGGCAAGAAATACCAGATGATGAGCGTTATCGATAATTACCCCGACCGTGCTACCATTAATGATGGAATAAAATACTTTGAGACATTGGTTTACGGCGCTCCGGCAAGATACGTCAGGGTCAAGGCAAAGAGCATAGGCCTCTGTCCGCCCTGGCATCAAGGGGCCGGCAGCGCAGCGTGGCTGTTTGCGGATGAGGTCATAGTAGAATGATTAGTTGTCGGTTGTCAGTTGTCGGTTATCGGTTATGAAAAGGCTATGGCTTTTGGTTTTGTGCATTGTGGGTTTTGGAGCATCTTTTGCCCAGGAACCACATCTTTTAAAGGTTTTCTTTCGGTACGGATCTATTCCGAAAATCGGCTATGAATATGTTGAATACGAAGAGGTTGGTGGTTTACAGGGCGGGCATGTAAGCATGGGCATTGATTCGCTGGAAATCGGATTCACAAACGACAAAATAATCCACGTTTTCCCACAGAAGGACCACATCAATGGTGTTTTCTATTGGGAATATCTTAAAGATTTTGAAGATCAGGTTTCTGATAAAAAATACATCACTTTCATAGTTCCGATAACAGAAGAACAATATGTTAAGTTAAGAACTATCTTGCTGGCCTATATTGATGAACCGCCGTATGATTATGCATTCTTCGGAATAAGGTGTGCATCAGCAACTTACGACGTATTAAGTCAGATCGGTCTTTTTGAGCCTAAAACCAGGGCAAGAAATATTATTTCCAATTTTTATCCCAGGTTGTTCCGCAGAAAGATGTTCGAACTCGCCCGTCAGCATGGGTATACGGTAGTACGGGTGAAAGGCAGGAAGACCAGGATCTGGGAAGGAGACTGATGAAGAAGACTTTAAGACCGTCTTATAGTCTTATCATGAACCTGCAAGGGTGAATTAGCTAACCGAGCTCAGCCTCGTTCTTGTCCAGCTCTTTAAGCACATCCTCCACTTTGCCCTGAAGTTTCGTGAGCTTGCCGGAGAAAAGTTCTTTGTAATACCGGATTCCCTCCCGGATATTTTCGCGGAATGAATCGAGTGTCTTTTTCTCTTTGGGATTGGACGGATTAAGCCGCGGTGCCAGTTGGTTTTTCAGGTAATCAACATAGATACCGAGCTCCTTGACGAACATGTGCGGCCGATCGGTCCGTTCGATGATATTGTTTTTCCCGTAAATATGGCCAACCATTTCGGGCAGGCTGACTTCATGGTTAAAATAGGCCATGTTCGGTCCGGGACAAACCGAAACGCCTGGGCCTTCTGATCTGTGGTTCAAGTCATTTCCAATCAATGATGCCGTTCCAAGACCAACACAGATGCATGATTTCTCTACAATTGCATCATATCTTGCCCGATATTCTGCCTGGCTCAACTCCATATGATCCAATTGATCGATCTTCATCTTCTGATATTCGCGGGAGGCCGTGCAGATCGGCTTTTCGGTAAATTCAGTATCAAGGCAGGCATAACGTTTCGGACAAGGACTGCCGGGTTCGCCCTTCAGAATCCGTCCCTCCTTTTCCACATCCTTGGAATTCCCTTTGAGTGAATAGAATGGCACTCCCAGCGGGGAAATCCCGCTCAGATAAACATCCTCTTCAGTTGATACGCATAATTGATGACGGGTTTCCTTATCCATGGTAATAGCTTCCGGAACCAGCAGGAAGGGGGTACCCCAGCCTACTGAATTGAGACCGTAATAATCCATCAGAAACTCCTGTTCATCTGCTGTACCTACCCCACCCTGGGCGGTGATACGCATCTCAGGGATCTCGGCCGGAACCGGACGATTCTTGGCAACCAGGGCCTGCGACCAGAGCTGGAATACCTCACGGGTCAGTTCTTCCCTCGAATTTTTAAAGGCTTCGAGAATGGGCCCGAGCAGAGATCCATCGGTGGCAAAGGCATGTCCACCACAATTCAATCCCGATTCAACCCTATATTCTGATACCCAAAGCCCTTTCTTAGCCAGGAACTTACCCTGTATGATGGCCGACCGGTAATCGCTCACCTTCAGCACGATTTTCTTTTTCAGATATCCGTTCTGATCGGGATAAAAATCATCAAAATTCTCCATGTAGGCATACAATCTGGGATTCATCCCGGCTGAAAGCACTATGGAGGATTCAAGGTTGCTCTCGGCAAACCCGCGCAGGGCAGCATGTGCATCATTAAATTCATGCGGCAGCGTTTCACCCTGCAAATAGTTTTCCTTATCAAGCTTGGTCATGATGTTCACATCGATCGAACCGGGCTGCAGCCGCTGTTGGGCCCACTTTTTAATTTCATAGATGCTGGCCTTTGCGGCTATCAACTCATTAAACTCTTTCTTGAGCGTTGAAAAATCCGGAAGCATGTCGATATACCGGTCAAACTCCTCCTTTTTCCCGATGGCAGCCTGTTTGATCTCTTCGAATTTGTCCCTCACCATGGTATCAACCAGATTCAGATAGGACGTTATTCGTTTGGCTCTGCAGTCTTTAATCTTTCTTGAGATGGGCTGAAATGGGACATCCAGTTTACGGCTGTAGAATTCCCTCATCTTCTCCATCAACATATCATCAACCAGGGAAATAACAGAAGAAATACCGTATGGCGCCACCCTCACGGCTGTATCGATGGAATATCCGATTCCCATAACCGGGATATGAAATGTATGAGGATTACCTAAGTGGTTCATTTGTTGCAACTTTAGAAATATTTCGTAAAGGTACGCTGATTTTAACTGTGATGGTAATCACAGTTAAAAAAGTCCCCGCTTTCCGGGGATGACAGGTGCACTTGTACCCCCGCGACATATTGTATCTTTGGCATGAGATAACCAAACCAAAGATATTTATGAAACCTGAAGATTTTGATGTGAAGGAACTCGGACGTGCGACAACACGGTCGCCACTGAGTGATGAAAGCCGCTGTAAGCCCCTTTTCGGGTTTGTGACCGACAAGGATCGGATCCTTTACGAGACCTCCCTGGCCAAATTTGAGAAATACCATAAGTCCGGCGAGATCCCTATTACGTTTGAAAAGGCCGGTCCGCGGGAAATGACGTATTTTCAGCCGTCTAAAACCAAAATAGGAATTGTTACCTGCGGTGGACTTTGTCCGGGTCTGAACAATGTGATCCGGAGCATTGTGATGGCTGCCCATTACCGCTACGGGGTCAAAAATATAATTGGTTTTCAATACGGCTTTGAAGGGCTTAATCCGGATTATGACCATCCGGTTGTTGACCTGACACCGGAAACGGTCAATCAGATACACCATATCGGCGGAACCATCCTGGGCTCATCGAGAGGCAACCAGAACGTATCGCGGATGGTGGATACACTGGAGATGTTGAACATCAACATCCTGTTCACCATCGGGGGTGATGGCACGCTGAGGGGGGCCCATGCCATCCATGAGGAAATTACAAAACGAAACCTCAAAATAGCGGTGGCTGGAATCCCAAAAACTATTGATAATGATATTAACCTGATTGATAAATCTTTCGGTTTTGAAACAGCCTTTACCATCGCCAATGAAGTGATCAGCAATGCGCATAATGAAGCGTATGGAGCTTTTAACGGGATAGCGCTGGTCAAGCTGATGGGACGGGACTCCGGTTTTATTGCGGCACATGCAGCACTCTCTATCCAGGAGGTAAACTTTGTTCTGATCCCCGAAATGGCCTTCAAACTTGAAGGACCTAACGGATTCATTGAGGTCCTGCGTCGGCGGCTGGAACACCGGCATCACGCACTGGTGGTAGTGGCCGAAGGAGCCGGACAGGATTTCTTTGTAAGCGAAACCCGGGAAAAAGATCCATCAGGGAATATCAAGATGAAAGATATTGGTCTCTACCTAAAAGAACGGATCTCAGCACAGTTCAAAGCAGATAAATTCCCGTTCACGCTTCGTTATATCGATCCCAGCTATTTTATCCGTAGCGCCCCGGCCAATGCCAACGACAGTAAGTTCTGCAGCCTGCTGGCCCAGAATGCAGTGCATGCCGTTATGGCCGGTAAAACCGATTTCGTGGTCGGTCACTGGAACAACGAATTCACCCTGCTTCCGATTCCTGTGGCCGTATCCAAACGCAAAAAGATCGATATCAATGGCGAATTGTGGTGGAACGTGCTGGAAGCAACGGGACAACCGGCGATGACGGGACCCTGTTAGTAAGCGCAGGGGTTTCTGCTTTCGAGGGGCTTATCATGCCAGCAGTTTTTCCAATTTGGATTTCCATTTTTCCCAATCAGGCATTTCTTTGGTTTGCAGGTCAATGAATTTTTTGGTGTGATCATGATGAACAAGGTGACAGAGTTCATGAATGATCACATATTCAATGCAACCTTTTGGCGCCTTAATTAGCTCAGGGTTCAGAATAATTTTACCATTTGGGGTGCAGCTGCCCCATCGTGTTGGCATATCACGAAGAACAATAGAGGATGGCACAACATTATGCCGATTGAATTTTTCGATTAGTGATTGAGCGATAGAATGTAACTTTGCCTTTGCATTTTGCAAATACCAATCGGTTACCAGCTGCCTGACTCTCGCTTTTTCAGTAGCGATTACTTCGATATACCTTCCTTTCAATTTTACACTCTCTGTTTCATCAATATTGATTTTCAAACAATACTGCCTGCCAAGATATAAATGCGTTTCACCGCCGATGTATTTTCGTGCTGGTGTTTTTGGATGAAACGCTAAGAAGAAACTTTGCTGCTTGATAATCCAGGGAGCTTTCTTCCTAAGTTTTTCCTTGATCAATTCGATTGAAGTATCCATTGGAGCTTTTACTAAAACTTCCAGATCCGAGGTTACCGTAATACCCAGCGATTTTCGGCCAGAATACTGTAGCTTAAAATCAATTTGCTTTGAGCCGAATTGAATTTGTTCCGTCATCACTTGTAGCGAATTTTAGCCACTTCAATACACCTGTTGGCAATTTCATCCATCTCCCCAAATGATAGTTCGATCTCATATTTATCCCTCACTTCATCAATCAGGTAATCACCAATTTCAATTTGAAGTTTCCCGGTAATATTCGTTTTGTACTGCCAGTCAATTATTGGTTTTCCAAAGTCTAGAACAGCGCTTTGAATCAAGTTATCAATATTGAGAGCTGCATGGGTAGAAAGCGCTTTTCTTAACAAGCCATCTTCCACTTTCCCGGCCAATGCTTCCAGGCACAACCCAAAAAATGCCCTTGCGATTTCTCTTTCAGCTAATTCTTCCGGAATATCGCTATCCGTATGAGATAATACCGCATTCATAATACCCTGGACCTTGCTCAGATACTGCGCTTCATTAATACGACGGGCTTCGTAGTCAGCGATGGTCTCGCGAAGCAACTCCGAAAACTTTTTGTAGAACGCAGGATCCTCGTCCATTTTCTCCGAAATATGCTTGGATGTCCTGCTGGCTATCTTGTCAGCTTTAGCCACTGTACCTGTTGTTTTTTCAACCTCCTCCTGGAATTTGTCTTTATCGAAAATATCTACCAACTCGGTAATGACCTCCACTTTATCGGTGGTGATATGAGTATCGATCAGC
>QYQM01000049.1 GCA_007280905.1 Porphyromonadaceae bacterium
AGATTATACGACAAAAGGGAATCCCTGCAGGCTCTGTATAGTCCGGGGCATTTGTACGGTCGTTTGCATGACTTTAAAGAGGGACCTTTTGAAATCAGTGAAAGCATCCGGTTGCCTGATAACATGACATCGGGCGAGTTTTACCTCGACATCGATCTGCCCCGGCCCAATATTGAAATCTATATGCACATTCCCAAGCATGTGAAGCTGATGGTAAACGGTATAACAGGGGAGACCGGTCTGGAATTTAAGTATGACAATTGCGGTTTACTGATGTTAAAATAGGGTATGGAGCTGGTTGAACGATATCGTGCATTGAATGAGTCTTTAGCCAAGAAGTTGGTTTTCCGGATAGGTATCGAAGCCGGCTTTTTTTCGGAATATAACAACATGATCCTGGCCATGGCGTATTGTTTGAAGCATGGAATCCGGTTTTCAATGTATTCCGAAAATGCCTGGTTCAGTAAAACCGGTTGGACCGAATTTTTCGAACCTTTTTGCCAGGAAGAGAAAGCCAGGATCCATAACAGAATCAATACACGGGAAGTTCCACCCCCTCCAGGTAAAAGAATGTGGCTGTTAACCGGAATATCCAGGCTAAAATACGGGATAGACTATTTTACTTACGAGCTCTGGCAGGAGTTTCGCAACCGCGCATTGGAGCAGGAATCATTTGTTATTCCCGAACTGGGTATCGACGGAAAACTGCGGGAGGCATGTAAAGTATTGACTGATATAACCTGGCGGTATAATCCGGCCACACAAAACGAAGTGGATCAAATCATTGAGTCAGTCGTGTTGCCTGCTCAATACCTGGGTTTTCATATCCGGGGCGGCGACAAGTTCATTGAAGATAGACTGCACCCCGTAAGCCGCTATTTCGATGAGATTGCCGGTCGGTCAACATGCAGGAATGCTTTTGTTTTAACGGATGATTACCGGGTTATTGACACGATCCGGCATCAGTATCCGGAATGGACCATCTATACTTTATGCCGCGAAGATGAGCGCGGATATTATCACCAGGATTTCATGAAAAGGGATCCGGACTTCATCAGGGAACAAACGTTAAGGCTCTTCACTTCGACCGACATACTTCGGAATTCGGAATTCTTCATTGGGACTTTCACCTCCAACCCGGGCATGTATCTGGGGATGAGAATGAACCGGGAACGGTGTTTGGGGGTTGGAAATACATCGTGGAGGCTCTGGTAAATAGGCTCCCTTCGGTCGCTAATTGGTTCGCTTCGCTCACTAATTGGCTCGCTGATGCTCGCTAATTAGCCTCGCGCGGTCGGACAGATGATTAAACCCTTAATGGGTTCAACTGTAGAGTCCCGCAGTATATCGCCATACGGCCTCAAAAAGAATAACTTGTATATCATTGCGCACACCCACACCCACACCCACACCCACACCCACTTCCCCTCTTCTTTTTTGAGCGGAAGCCTTGTCATCCCCGCGAAGGCGGGGATCCCGTGACGCTGCACTGAGTTAATTGAAGGCAACCCTTGCTGAATGTTGCGGTTTGGAACGGGGTCCCCGCCTTCGCGGGGATGACAATGTCGCAGGGTGGAAAGAGAAAGGGAGTGTGAGTGGGTGTGGGTAACGCCGTTCACCTGATCCCGCAGAATTTTGCCAGGGTTACATAAGAGACGGATGATCATCAATCTCTACGGCTTTTATAGAGCAAATGAAACTTTCAATCATTACCATAAACCTCAATAACCGTGACGGGCTCCAAAAGACCGTTGAAAGCGTGCTCGCTCAAACGTGGAGGGATTTTGAATATATCGTGATTGATGGCGGTTCAACGGATGGTAGCGCCGATTATCTTGCCCGGCAATCCAGTGAATTGACGTACTGGGTCAGCGAGAAGGACCGGGGGATCTATCAGGCTATGAATAAGGGTATTGAAAAGGCCACCGGGGAGTATTTACTTTTTCTGAATAGCGGGGATTATCTGGCAGGCAATGGGATTCTCGAAAAGGTTCAGACTCAGCTCACCGGTGAGGGCATCATCTATGGCAATCTGACTCTGGTGAAACTTGATGGAACGATAGAAACAAAGGAATACCCGGATCATTTAACCCTGAGTTTTGTTTGGGAGCAGTCCCTGCCGCATCCGGCCTCCTTTATCCGGAGAGATCTTTTTGACCGCCTGGGAAAATACAACGAGAAGGCCAGGATTACCGCCGACTGGCAGTTCTTTATGCTGGCCCTGTTTTGTCTGGGAACCGATTACAAACATCTGAAACAGGAGATTACCGTTTTCAACCTCAACGGAATAGGTAACGATCCCCAAAACTTAAAACGAATTGTGAGGGAGAAGGGGGGATTCTTTTCCCCGAAGATACTTCTGGTAGCTATGGTGGACAGCGTTCACACAGCGAGATGGTTAAGTCAGTTGTCGGTTGTCGGTTGTCGGTTATCGGTTTTTCCGGCGTATGCAAACAAAGGTTTTCATCCGGATATTCCTGGTTGGGTGAAAAAAATAGGTTCTATCGGAACTTTCAGAAGGATTGATCGGTTAATTGTATCGGTACAAAAAAGAATTAACCCCGATTATTATTCAAAAAGATTAGCGAGGGTTATTCGGAAAATCAAGCCGGATGTGGTGCATTCGATGGAGACCCAGGGGGCAGGGTACCTGGTGGCGGAGGCCCGAAAGAGGTTCCGCGACAAAAGCAGTTTTCCAAAATGGTGGCACTCCAATTGGGGTAGTGATATTTATTTATTTGGCCGGTTGGCGGAACACCGCGACCGGATCCGTGAGGTATTGGAGCATTGCGATTATTACTCCTGCGAAGTGCAGAGGGATGTGGATCTCGCGCTGAAGTTCGGATTCCGGGGAACCGTTTTACCGGTGTATCCCAGCGGCGGGGGATTGAAGGCGGAATTGCTGGAGCGGTTAAGGAAAGAAACCGTTGCAACCTCCCGAAGGAAGTTAATTATGCTAAAAGGCTATCAGGGCTGGGCGGGAAGGGCATTGGTTGGCATCCGGTCACTGGAAAGGTGCGCGGATGTGTTAAAAGGCTATACCGTGGTAATTTACTGCAACTCGCAAGGCACGGATATTAAAATAGCCGCGGAACTATTGTCGCAATCCACGGGCATTGAGGTCAAATTATTACCGGCGAACACCCCGAATGAAGAGATCCTGGCTTATCACGGCCAGGCACGGATTTCCATCGGGTTAAGCATAAGCGATGCCATCAGCACTTCGCTGCTTGAGGCTATGGCGATGGGCTCCTTTCCTATCCAATCCGATACCTCCTGCGCCAAAGAATGGATTACAGATGGAATATCGGGTTTAATCGTGCCACCGGAAGATCCTGAAATTATTGAGCAGGCCATCCGGAGAGCCCTTAGCGATGATGACCTGGTGGATACAGCGGCAGGAATTAATGAGCAAAAAATCAAGAAAGATGCTGATTATGATAAACTTAAAGAACTAACCATTCAATCCTATTTCAAAATTTACAAGCAAAGCAATTCATGAGAATATTGGTGTTGGGCGCTTCAGGGATGGTGGGGTACCCCGTTTTTAAAGCCTGTGAGGCAAGAAACCTAGAGGTTTGCGGGGTAGTGAGAAGCCGGCAGCTGATTGAGAAAAATCTGAATACGGAATCAGTTCATTCAATAAGGGAGATTGATGATGCCCGGAACATTCAGGCCATTGAAAAAATTATACAGGAAGAAAAACCCGATTATGTGATCAATGCGATCGGGATCGTGGTGCAGTTACCTTTGTCCAAAGACTATTATGAGTCGGTTTCGATCAATTCACTGTTACCCCATCAGTTGGAAAAATTGGGCAGCCGGTATGGATTCAGGTTGATTCAGATCAGTACCGACTGTGTGTTCAATGGCCGGAAAGGGATGTACAAGGAATCGGACCTGCCCGATGCCGAGGATCTGTACGGAAAAACCAAAGAACTGGGCGAGGTGGGCTATGGATGCGGGATTACGCTGAGAACTTCGCTGATCGGCCATGAAATTGTTAAACCGGTTCATGGTTTACTTGAATGGTTCCTGGCTCAGGAGGATAAAGTAAATGGTTATACCCGGGCCATTTTCTCCGGACTTACCACCCCCGAATTCGCCAGGGTGCTCCTGGATATTGTGATTCCCGGGCAATTACCGGCCGGGATCTATCATCTGGCCGCAGAACCCATCTCAAAATATGATCTGTTGAAACTCGTAGCCGAAGTCTATCAAAAAAAAATCCGGATTGAGCCCTCAACTGAATTAGTGGTCGACCGGTCGCTGGACGGCAGTTTGTTTAACGGGATTACCGGGTACAAGGCTCCGGGGTGGCGGAAGATGATTGAAGAACTAAGAGAACAATCAAAGAGTATCAATTGAAGGCTGGGATAAAATACCACAACTGCTTCCATGACCAGTGTGCCCAATTATTAATTGCCACTACCTTTAGGTAGTGGATTGGATTGACCCACAGATATTTATGGCCTTTAGGCCAATTTCTGTTGATTGGGGAGCATGTATTCAAAAATATTGGCCTAAAGGCCATAATTCATTGTCAGCCAATGTTATCCACTAGCTAAAGCTAGTGGCAATTAATACGAGAATCCATTTTGTCTCTCTGGAATGCAAAAGCTAGTGGCACTAATAAAACTGAATAAATGAAGGTTGTAACCATTGTCGGCACCCGTCCCGAAATCATCCGCCTGTCCCGGGTTATTGATAAGCTCGATCGTTTTACAGAACACGTGCTGGTTCATACCGGCCAGAATTATGATTATGAGCTGAATAAGGTTTTTTTCGAAGAGCTGGAAATCCGCAAGCCGGATTATTTTCTGGAGGCAGCATTGCCCAGCACTTCCGCTACCATCGGGAATATCATTATCCGGGTGGATGAGGTGCTGGAAAAAGAGAAACCTGACGCCCTCCTGGTACTGGGCGACACGAACAGCAGTCTGGCAGTGATCCCTGCCAAAAGAAGGAAGATCCCCATCTTTCACATGGAGGCTGGCAACCGGTGTTTCGACCAGCGGGTTCCTGAAGAGATCAACCGCAGGATTGTTGACCACACCTCCGATATCAATATGCCCTACAGCTCGATTGCCCGGGAATATTTAGTTAGAGAGGGATTTCCACCTGAACAGATCATCAAGACCGGCAGCCCGATGTATGAGGTGCTGGATTACTATCGGGAGAAAATTTCCCGGTCGGATGCTTTGAAAAGGCTGGGACTGAAAGATCAGCAATATTTTATAGTGAGCACTCATCGCGAAGAAAATGTGGATGATGAGGGCAGGCTGAGAAGGATCGCGTCCATACTTTCGTCCCTGGCTGAAAAATATCAGTTCCCTATTATTCTCTCCACGCATCCGCGCACGCAAAAGAGGTTGGATGCTTATGGCATCAAGCTTCATCCATTGGTCCGTTCCTTAAAGCCTTTAGGATTTATTGATTATGTGAAACTGCAGCAGAATGCCTACTGCGTGATTTCCGACAGCGGCACCATAACTGAAGAGTCGTCCATCCTGAATTTCCCGGCCATTAACCTGCGCGAGGTACACGAGCGGCCGGAAGGCATGGAGGAAGCGGTGGCCATCATGACGGGGCTCAGCGGGAAACGCGTGCTGGAGTCTATTCCGGTGGCCATTTCCATGAAAAGAGGTCCAGAAAGGTCGATCCCGCTGGTTCACGACTATTTCGCACCAGGCGTGTCCGATAAAGTGGTTAAGATTATTTTGAGCTACACGGATTTTATTAAAAGACGCATCTGGTATCAGGATGAATCCTAATCCGCTGGTTTCCATAGCAATTCCGGTTTTTAACGGCTCCAACTACCTGGCTGAAGCCATTGATTCTGCGTTGGCCCAAACCTATCACAACATTGAGGTGCTGGTGGTTAATGACGGTTCCACCGACGGAGGAGCAACGCGTGAAATTGCACTCAGTTATCGAAACCGGATCCGGTATTTCGAGAAAGAAAACGGCGGAGTCTCATCGGCTTTAAACCTGGCCATCCGGGAGATGCTGGGAGGATGGTTTTCCTGGCTCAGCCATGACGATCTTTTTTTGCCGGAAAAAACGCGGAAGCAGGTAGAATTCATCAGTAAAACGCGGGCAGATATTGTTTATGGAGATTATCAGTTTATCAATGAAAAAGGAGCCTTACTACAAAGGAGTTCGGATGTTGTTTCCTTATCAGCGAAAGGAAACCTTTTCTATCAAATGTTGAGCGGTTACCCGGTTAATGGCTGTACCACGCTGATCAGCAGGAAAGTATTTAAAAGGATCGGGTATTTTAATCCGGCCCTGCCCACTACGCAGGACTATGATTTCTGGTTCCGGTGTGCCAAGGAATTTGAGTTTCATCTGCTTCCGGAAGTGGTGATTAAATCGAGGATCCATAAAGATCAGGATACCAACAAGTGGCCGCTCCGTCAGTATGAATGCGATGAATTATACACCAGAATCGCCCGATATATTGTTCAGGATACAAATCACAAAGGCATCAGTCAGGAGCAATTATACTCTTGCGCCCGGTTCCTGTTGAAATACAATTACCTGTCGGCGCTGTTTATGATTCAACGGGGGCTCAGTCCGGGTCTGAGAGTTCGGATATTCAGGAAGTTGGTGAGGAGGATGGTTTTAGGGAGGTAGTTTCAGAGTTTCAGGGTTTCAGAGTTTCAGGGTTTCAGGGTTTCAGGGTTTCAGAGTTTCAGGGTTTCAGGGTTTCAGAGTTTCAGAG
>QYQM01000171.1 GCA_007280905.1 Porphyromonadaceae bacterium
TACGTATTGCAATCCGCCATACCCTTTGTAATTTCGGTGAAAAGTGTCGCCGCGAGTATCACGGTATTCATTCACAACCTTATTCCAATCGATAAAATCACCATCTATTCTCATGCGTTGCAGTCCCTTTAATTCCGGAATTGGCCGCACTCCTTTGTATCGACGGACATTCTGGGCCATCTGCATATAGTAATTGTCGGTGAAGCCATCTTTCATCGGTTGAATACAGCGGTTGAACTCAGCATTGTATTGATCGACAAAAAAGTACAGGCTTTCTCGACGCATAAACGGAAACGAAATGCCATCCTGGGGTGGATACTTTCCAGCGGTCCACTCATTCCAGTCGTTGAGATAAAGAAATTGCGGATCAGCCTTAAGGGCTTCGTCCCAGCGATCCTGAAAATAGATTCCGTATCCCTCGGGATTTTTTACTGTTTTTCCCAACCAGGGCACGTAGGCTGAAACAGGCAGGTCATATTCATTTAACTCTGGCTCATCATTTTCACGGGTCCAGGATTTTCCGACCAGGCTGGAGGGATGCTGCGCAGGGGTCACTGCAGCTTCCTCTTTTTGGCCGTTGTGCAACGAAACCAGGTTCATGGGATCCATTGCTTTTACCAAGTCATTCCCCAGGTCATACCCGAAACTCCAGTTGTCTTCCGTTCCTATGAAGCGTTTTCCGGCCCATTCATAATACCCCCACCACATATTTCGGAGCGTAAAGTAGCTCTTCACTTCCCGGGTGTAATCTTTATAAAATTCTTCCGTATAATCGGGATCACCGTAGTGCGGGTGATTCCTGTCTGTTTTGGCTGCTGCATCGTAATGCGGGTTGGGATGTTTCACACCCTGGCCATTGGCATCTACGTCCGGAGTATTGTTATACAGTAAAAGCGGTTTACCATCCCAGTAAAACCAAAGGTCTTTAAACCGGTTGGCTTTGTATATTTTATCGTACAAATCCTGTACAACCGTGATCACCGGACCATTAAATGCCCAAAAACAGAATTGCGGCACTTTGTTTCCCTCGGCTTTCATTTTCCGCATCGTACTAAAAAGTACATCCCACTCGTCCCAATACCTGACCGCATTCGTAACGTCCATTACCAGCACATCCACTCCTGCATCAGTCAGCATCGACATATCTTTCCGCACCACATATTCATCTTTGCTCAGAAAATAACCCATCTCCGGCTCGCCCCAATGATAGGAACCTTCCGTCCACAGCAGATGTTTAGGATCAAGACGTGCATTGGGATCGCCGGCAAGCACCTTTGTAACGTCCGCATTATATGGACTTTTCATTTTGGCCAGGTTGTCGCTGTGCCAGGTAATATAAAAGATACCGACCACACGGCGCTGGTCCTTCTTCACCGGACCAACCTCCTGAAAAGACGGCATTTTTCGCCCGAGTGCATCGGAAGCCACCCAGGTATCAGAATAGAGATCCCTGTAATATTGCTGGGCAACTGACGGGATTGCGGATAATTGCACAACCGCGATCAACAGGAACAAAATGTTTCGAAAAAACAATCTTTTCTTTTTCATACTTTCAATCCTTTTTTGTTCAAAACAATATAATAAGATGTGATATAATCAGTTAAATTCATTCATAAACCCGTAAACAATCAAGAGATATTTTACCATGTTTCCCTTTGATGATAATAGCGTTCTTCTTTTGAGGAATCCCTCGCATTGAGTAAACTACCACACTTTTCTCAGGTGTATCAGAGTGAAGATCTATTTCACCTGCGATTGCACCATTAACAATGATTTCAGCCTTTCCCAAAGCGGGCATTCTGGGGCAATACAGATCAAAACCGCTTCCGGTGAAACTCCACTTGGCTAGGGCAGTATCAATCTTTGATACAGCACCCACACCATAAGTGAATAAAGAACTGTTTTCAACCGTTTCCCAATCTTTTAAATCTGAACCGGAATTGCTCAATCCTTCAGTATACAGCCAATTGATAAAACCCGGATGATTTCTCCCGCTTACAATAAACGACCGTACATCAATGCCCGACCTCTTCATCGCAAACAAACCGCAACTTCCATAATCGGTATCATTTAAAGAACCCTGCCACAACACTTCATTATAAATCGAAATGATGGTATTCTCGTCGCGGTGCTCAATTTTCAGGAAATAAAGTTCTCTTTTATCAAGCCTGCCTTTGCTGATCGTATCCGTTTGCCCGCCAGCTGTAGCATTTAATAAAAACCATTGATTTTCAGTTAACTGAATCCTGGTATGAAAAGTAAACATTAGCGGATGCAATTCAGCATCTGCTTTCGGGCGGTCTGGTCCAACCGGAGCCTGATCATTCCAGACAAAAGCAATTTCGCCATAATAGGAAAAGGTTGATTCGATATCCGGCTGATTGTAAAATCCGGGGATGGATGTAAACGATGGAGCACCGTGCCCGGTAAGCACAAAACCCGAATCTCTTTGAAGTTTGTTCCAATCAGCATAAGCTAAATTGATTGTACCACGGTTTTCCTTATCCCGGCTAGGATACATAACCTTAAATTCACCATCCTCATTGACAAAACCTGAAAAGGTTTGCCCCCATATACCCTCATATTCATTCTCCGTATGGATGCTGTGCCAGATCGAACCCTCCTGCCACAATTCCCATTTTTTCGGATTCATGGCTTCATTAGCTGCCACCCTGAAAATACATTGAAAATTCCTGTTCCTGGCCACCGAGGTAGCCGGTGCATATAATGTGTCTTTATATTGAAAAACAGGAAAGTATTCCATCAGGGAAGGATGGTATTCGTTTGATTCACAGCTGACAACAAGAACCGGTTCCGACCATGGACCTTCAGGGGCCGGAGCCGACATGGCGGCGAGTCCCCAGCTGAAGTATGGACCAGAATCCAGGTCGAACAGAAACAACCATTGATCGTTTGATTTAATGAGTGTTCCGGCATAACACCTGTTGTATTTTCCCAGCCAGGGGTTGCTGTAAAAGTATCCGTTGGTGATAGCAGGCTTACTGAAAATCGCATAGGGTCCTTCAGGTTTATCTGAGACTGCTACTGCGAGACCACCGTTCATGATATTCTTAATATCCCATGTGAATCCTGTCGTAACATAATCAAGTCCCATATAATATTTCCCTTCAGAATATACTACCGATACATCTGGTGCTATACTTACCGGACCGGCCTGACCATCGAGTATAACAGCCTCTTCCTTAAAAGCAGAACCTTTATATTTCCATGTCTTGCCTTTATCTTCAGAAGAATAAACGATACAACCTTTACTGATATCCAGGTTCTTTTTATCCGTGCTCATAGCATAACCTGTGCGGTATTGCCCGGCAAAAATGTATTGATTCCCCGAAACCGGGTCTTCAAAATAATAACCATTCACAGGCCAGTTAAAAGGAGGAGATCCCCGCTGAACCGGATTTTTCTCATACCTTTTAAAATTATCAAACGAAGGGTCGCCCAATACCGGGTGCCTCATCCATGCCTGACTTTGTGACTGCAAGGCAAAATCGGTTCCGGGCAAAACTAAATCATGCATTACATTCAGCCAGGTTGTATAACTCTCTCCGTTTTTGCCGGCACTTGCATAATCAACCAATGCCACTTTCCTCCCGTTGGTCGTTTCTACCAAACCATAAAACCAAAAATCTTTGTTTTTCTCAAAAACAATTTTCTTCACGTTCGAAGCTTTCATTTTGTAGCTGACGGCTACCTGGGAAGCTGAATCCATTGCTAACAGAACCGGACCGGAATAGATGGATGTTTTGTCTGAAATCTGATCGTCACCAATCCAAAAATGAATCGACATATCAAGCTCAATATCAATAACGTCGCCCGCATGCCAGAGGCGGTTTATCACATAATAATCTCTCGGCATAACATTTGCTAAAGCTTCACCATTGACCTTGACCGAAGTATTTGAAGACCAGTTCGGAATGCGGAGGTTTAGCTTAAATTGCTCACTTTTATCCATCGCGAGGGTAATTTTAACTGCTCCGCTCCTGGGGTATTCCGTCTCCTGTAAAATCTTTATGCCGGTTCCATCAGGTGTTTTAGTCTCCGCCTTTGACGACCCATAATAATTAAGGTAAAGATTTTCCTTGTCGGTCAATACCGCCCATTCGGTTAACTGGCTGATACCCCTGTTCCCGTTGGCCTGGCAGCAGCTAAGTTCCTTGCCTCCCTTAAATCCATGTCCGGCAAGAGTGATCAAGGCCGATACCCTGGTACCGTCGGAATTGTTCATATAAATAAAATCATGATCACCAAGAAGGCTGCCCAGTGCCGCGTTGTAATAGGCAATTTCAAGTTCATCTGCCACATATGAAATCTTGCTGACCTTTAGATATTCAGTTGAAAATGCCATCCAGGCAACCGTACTACAAGTTTCGCTGCCGTTGCCATAGGCATTACCGGTTGCACCCTCTCCCGTACCAAAGCCTCCGAAATTATGCCTGTCATACTGAACAATGCTCCACCAGTAATGCTCCAAAGCCTTATAATACTCCTGTTTCTTAGTTATTTGATACAAAATCGGGAAAGCATGGCTAATTGCAAAATTACACTCTGCCCAGTTCTGGGAAACAAACGGCTGATTTCCCGCAATAAAGTAATTATAAACGCAGTCCGCTGCCTTGATTGCGACATCCAGAGCGTCCAGGTTGCCGGTTATTTTATACCATTGATATAACCCGTAAATGCAGTGGTAATGTCCCCATGTATCCCACTTGTTCTTATCTCCGTTAAAGCGTGCGCTCTTAGACCATGGACCGAGGTACCCGTCAGCTCCCTGAACCGATTTGAACAGTTGAACCATCTTGTTGCCGGCAACCAGTGTTTTTGGATCACGGGAGGCACGATAGGTCTGAGCCATGCCGGTGAGTATTTTACCCGGGAATTCGCCGTGCCACATGCACTTGGCCAGATTATTTCTATCCGGGTTGGCAAAAGCTTCAAAGAGGTTTGGATTGTCCTTAAGAACTTTTTGTAACCACGACCTCTCGTTGGAAGCAAGAAGCTTGCCGACATAACCACCGAGATTTAAATTGGTTAAATGATTTTCACTGGCACCAAGTGTCGGAATTGAAAATTCCGATTTCCCGGGCGTACCTTCAGGTCTATGGTCAAAAGTTTTCGGTAAAACCTGTGCCGTTGCTATACTGCCAGATGTCATGAATGCAAAAATGGAAATTGACCTGACCGATATCAGAAACAGTGATAAAAAATGGATTTTCCTCTTTTTCATTATTAACATCTTCTTCAGATTTAATCTACACAGGTCGCATTGTTTTAGCCCTATTTGGCCGTGTAAACAAAATTGAAACGTCCACCGGGTGCTGTGTCGCCATTGACATAGAAGTCCATGATATTTCCGTTCTCCTGCATGTTGTCGTTCCATTTAAACTCGATATCAATCTCTTTACCAGTGAGATTCAGCACACTGCGTTTGATCGCCAGTACGAGTTTATTGTTGTTGACAGCGAACTTTGTTTCAGCTACCGGTTCCCATTCCCAGCGACCGCCAACGTTTTGTTCAATTATGGTTTTGCTGCTTTTCGGACTAACACGGTTGATGATAAAGTCGTAACCATTCCATCCGGTTGCCTTATTGCGGTCGGTGTCTAAGAATAGCATCATCCAGTTGCGGCCGGTAGAGGGTGTCAGTTTGTCGGCCGTCTCGGCGTAGAAATAGAGGTAGTGAGGGTCGCGTGCTACCTTGGCGCCCACAATGTCGTTGCGGCCGGAGGTATTGGCGTAGTATTCGCCACTGTATCCCTTGTGGTTGCGATGCAGGGTGTTGCCTTTGTAGTGCTTGTAAAAGGGGGTTACATCGGCCCAGGAGTCTGCCTTGCTGATCGTTATGGTTTTGGGTGCGGAGGGTTTCTCAGAGGTGTTCATCCCCTTGAATTTGCGCACATTGTCAATGAGTTGCAAGTAGTAAACGTCGCCGCGATCGCCCCACCCCTTGTTGGGTTCAATGTCGCGGCTGCGATCCCAGTCAAACTCGTCGGGGAAAGCCATATAGTAAGGTTTGTTGGGGGGCCAATTGGCCACGCGCCCTGCAACGTACTCGTTCCAACCGGTTACAAATACCAACTCGGGGTCGATCTCAATGGCCCTGTCCCACTGCTCCTGGAAGTTCCACCCGTAGAGGTAACCCTCTGCGCGCGGGTCAAACCCCTTTCGCTTGCTGAAGCTGCGGCTGTACGTTCCGGGTTCGTTAAATGCACAGAAATGCTCTCCACTGGCTAAATTGGTGTTTTGGGCTACCCCAACCACGGTTTGTTCAAAGCCTCCGTTCTCCAAGGGGACATATCCGTTTTGGGGGTATACCTCCATGAGTACATCGTATGACTCTTTCCAGGTCAGCGTTAGGTTCGAGCAGTCGAAAAATACCACATCAACCCCCGCATCGGCCAATAATTCGGCGTGCTTGCGCAACACCCATGGGTCGGTCGTTTTGTAATACCCAAACAGGGGCTCTTCCCAATAGTAACGCCCTGGGTTGCTCCAGGCGGGGTGATCAAAGGATTTGAGTGCTTCGGGGCATGCGCGAAGGATCTCGGTGTTGTTGTTGACTTTACTCCCCTTTGGTAGGTCGTAGATGTGCCACGTCCAGTAGAAAATGGCGACGTATTTGTCCTTCTTTTTTGTTCCGGCATCTTCGAACGCCCTCACTTTGCGTCCAAGAGCGTCGGTTGCGGCCCAAGAATCGCTGTTGACAGCTTGCCCCGTCGAGTTAAAGGGCGTTAAGAAAAGCGCTGCTGAGAGAATTACACCGACTTTTACTAAGGTAGAAGAATTCATAGTTTAACTTATAACGGTTCTGCAAAAAACTTAGGTTTTTATCGAATAATGATTTCCCTGTACCCACTTCCAAGTTCCACACGCACTCAATATTACTTGCCGACTTTCTTATACTCAATCAGAACTGATCCCGGGCAGTCATTGATCTCAGCCTTTGAACGCACCAGTTCCTCACCGGTCATCGTCTTAGTTGGCAATGGTTCGTAGCTTTGATACCTGGTAACCTTGTACTGTGCATTCGGTTCGATCTCGCGCAATCTGTTTAGAGTGAACTCATTCAGCTGCGACTTAGGACGGCGGAATGCCATGATCATCCCATCATTTTCTTTCGTCCGATGGTACTGAGTCACGCACCATGCTGAGGGGTCTAATGTCACCTGCGTGAGCGGATAGAAGTTGCCGAAATAGTATTTCCGGATGCGCTTGCCTTCAATGATGGCAGATTTAAGCAGATCACGCGGATATTCACCTGGGCGCACATCCTCACAAAAGGAGATCCCGCCGTTAAAACCGCTCCGGAACAGGTATGGAGTGGTGCCCATCTGACCACTTGCGCTGAATGGCACATAGCGGCTGAGGCCGGCGGTCATAACCTGGTTCTGCAGCGCTGCCTGGTTGAAGTCTTTGTTCATGAGCGGCCCTATTGTCCCATCGGTGCGCCAGAGAGGAATTGAGCGTGAACACGTCTCTAAATCGACTCTGTGTCCACCGGCGGCGCAGTTGTCGATAGCCAGAGAAGGAAACTCTTTGAGCAAATCATCCCACAAACGATAATGCCCTTCGACATAACGTATTTCGGAGATGCCAACCCTGTCGGGATGGTCCCTGTCGAGTTGTGCCCACAGACCTTCATAAAACACTGCGTTGTCGATGCGCAGCCAACTGATCCCATATTCCTTTATTGACTCTGACAGATATCTGGTGATATGCTCGCGCGCTTCGGGAACAGCCAGATTAAACATTCCCCATCCTCCACCTAGTGGCAGCACTACCCAGTCTGGGTGTTCGATGGCCATCAAAGTTCCAGCGCAAATACGCTCATACTCAAACCACATCAGGAACTTCATGCCGGCGTTCTTCACAGCATCACCTATGGGTTTCATCCCATTGGGAAAACGCTGAAGATTGAACCCTCGCAACAAAGGAAAAACATAGTTGCCGACTGTCGGAAAATCATCCTTCCCATAATAGGCATCCACCCATAAGTACTCGAAGCCAAGCCCTTTTAGGGCCGAGAGGTGGGATAGAACATCCGCCTCGGTCCCTTTGTCCATCTCATAAAATGCAGTACTGAGTTGGACAATTGGCGGAGTAATCGGTTTCCTGTCGACCTTTGGCACAATGTGTGCAAGCATCGTGTGACGGAACAGGTTATAGGCCCGCAGTTCATCGTTTCCGAACCAGTATAACTGCAAAATCCGCGGGCTACGAATGGTTTCTCCGGGCAAAAGTTTTATATGGAGGTTTTGCATCCCGGCCTGAATCTTACCTGCGCCGTTGCTGTTTTCCAATGAAGCTTTCCACTGTCCGGTCCAGCCGATGGCCGTAATAACCCCCCCGCCATCCCACTGCAAGTTAAACCATGGAGTATTTCCAAATGACGAGCGTCCGGCAGTCGGAGCAAACTCTTTCTTTTGTCCCACGGCAATGGTTTCGTCGAATGGCATCCAGTCGTCGGCGGCCCCTCCTCCTCCATTGATCCGGTGCAATACAGGCGGATCCTGATTCTTCCCCAGCCCGACAGCCACATCGATAGCCTTTACCTGTTCTATGACCGGAGTGTCCTTACTGCCTTTATTTGTGAAATAGAGCGTCCAATCGACTCCTGCAGTGTTCGTATAGATCGTCGCAATCGCACGGACCTCAAGCCCGGTCTCCGGGTCATTGAGAGTTAGAGTCCGTCTACGCTTGGTAGCATCAACTTTCTCGTCCTTTACCTGGCTTTTCCACCCACTTAGAAACTCCGAAGAGTTCCGCCCTCCATAAACGAATGAGAAGGGAATCGCGGGTGTCAGACTGTTGGACCGGCCACCCACTATTCTGGCATTAAATGCGTCTTCAGCCCATTTGCGGTTAAAGGCAATCTCCGTTTTGCCATCGACTGGCAGGCGGGTTGAAGAGGTGTCTTTTGAACCCATAGCAGTGCCCGTTATTAAAATAGTAAAAGCTGAAACAACGATTGCCTCTTTAAAGAAAATCCCGGGTTCCATCTTGTAAATATTCATGATCTTATTTTTGAATTTCTAACCATTATTACTTATTGTTTCTCCAAAGGATTTCCCTCGCTGATCACCGTAACCTGCACCCTTGAATTGACGTCTTCGGGAGCGCTGCAAGCGAATGAAATTTCATTTTTACCATTTTTAAGAGAAGGTACCTTGCCTTCAACCTGAACATCCTGTAAAAACTCCCCCTTCGAACCAAATAATTTACAATCGGTTTGCGAGCGGAATTCGAGGTACATACCTGACTCCATCTTTACCGGAAAGATTATTTTTTCGCCTCCGATTGTGATGAAGGGATTATGAATGGTTACGGGAACCATAGGTAAAGCTTTAATACTTCCAATCAAACAGTTAACCTCTTCCCCAGCTGGCAGATTGTTATACCACAGCTGCAATTTATCCACGTTATTGAATTGAACAGTGTGGCGGAATGAATCGTAAACATAAAAGCCCGAATCGGGCCAGATATAGTTGCTGAATTCCGATGATTCTATTTCTACCAGTTCAAAATACTTCCATCCGGTGAAATCAATTTTAACAAAATGATCCCCGCGAGCTCCAAAAGAGAGATGGCTCGGACTTTCTATTCTGAAATTCAGGAGTTGCCCGTTCCCGTCACCTTTCACCCATACTCCGAGTGCCTGGTTTTTATTAATATTCAACCACGGTTCAAATTTTTTTTCCATTTTGATCCACATACCCTCTCCTGGAGATGTCACCGGCGCACGGGCAGAAAAGAGGCCGCTGGCTACCCCTCCATTTGATTTTTCGGTTGAAGTTTTTATCCCGCCCGATACACCGGCAGCACTTCCTTCATTTATAAATTCACCTGGTCGGGAAAAATCGGCTAAAACAACATTTGCAGGGTCATTAAATGATTTCACCGACATCAAAGGTTCCATCCTTAACTTAACAGGCTGTGCACCAAACTCATTATTGACAATCCAATGCGACGAAGGATGGCCGGATCCGGCAACTTTGTGTTTTTGATACGCAACCGGTTTGAAATTCCATTCCCCGTTTTCCTCCCGGAATAAGGTGAATTCTTTTCCCGGCTGACGAAGTAAAGCACGGATCGTGTCGTTGAAATAATTCTTGTGCCTCAACTCTTCGTATTGTTTGATGAAGACAATCAATCGCCTTAATAGCGGATTTGCATCCAGATTTTTCTCATCAACGCCACCCAGCATCGAAAGGCCGGCGTTATTTCCGATCATTTTACAGCAGAGATATTCGATATCGTCAGGGAAAGTCGGTTCCACCTGGGGAGGATTCCATGTTTGATTTCCCCACCAACCCATATGAAGAGGGAGAAGCAGCCCCCCATTTTCAACTGGTGCATATTTATCAATGAGCGGAGTATGGCCCCGCCAAAGACCATGCTCATATTCATTTGACTTAATTTTTAAAGGAAGAAACAGACGTGCAGATTTGATGGCAGCTGAATGAATGTCTACAAACCGTTTATACCCTCTTACCGGTCTATCCCAAGCCTGCCAGCGCGAGCGGTAATGCCACCAATGGTGCTGCATAGCGCTCATTTCCATTCCAACAGGGCGTTTTAATTGTTTTGCAACTTCGAAAATAAATTTGGTTCCATAATACCATGAATTCTCTTCTCCGCCAAGAATATCGCTGCCATCAATTGCATCGAAATAGATCCCGTCGAAACCATAATCACTAACAATCTTTGCCGTATTCCCTGCAACCTCGTTAAAAAGGGCTGTTTCGGGCCCGGGAACAAACCTGCCGAACATTTCGCGCAGATGAAAGACTTTTTCTCCGGCATCAAATGAGGATACTTTTGTTCCATTCACGCCGCGTTTGCACCCGGTAAACCTATAAGGAGGAGTTTGTGTGGCACCGCTGAATTCGATCAACTCACTGCCTATCCTTAAAGAAAGACTGTTCCGTACAAAAAATCCTGTTGTTGTTGAAATGGTTGCAGTTGATTCCTTTACAACCATCACACTGTCGCCTTCCTTAAAAGGTTCAGCCAGGGTAAAAGTGTTAAAATAGCCGAGATCTCCGCTGGGAACGGGGGTTACATATCTGGAATTCTTATCAATAAAAAAAGCATACGTATGAAAAATAGAAGATATACCTGCATCATGCAGACGGGCATTTATCCGTTTGAAAGACTCCCATCCGCCGGGCCATTTTTCCGCATTGAGTTCAAAATCACCGAACTTAAAAAACCCGCCTCCGCCATGGCTGTCTATCTGATTGAATCCCAGGCTGTGGCACATTTTTATCCATTCATCAACCGTCTCTTCGGTCAGTGTTCCAAAGTTCATCAGGTATGACCCGTAGCCCTCTTTCTGCATCAAAGCCCATGCCCCGCCCTTGTCGGAATGCGGAACATCTTTTGCATTTGACATAACATCGCGGATAACAGGAAGGATTTTCTCCTGAGGAACACCAAGAAGAGCTATTTCGGCTCCCTCCAGTCCAAATCTCTTATAACAGGTAGCCCACAAGTGAATTTGCAAAGCAGGCAGCTCACGGACATGGGTGAATAAATTCATGGAGAGAACACAGGCAGCGAATGGTTCATAAGGCATACCCTCAAGGGTTAAGGGGATGTTTAGAAAAGTAAGTGATTCCGCTGTTCCCGTAACTGAAGCAACTTTAAAAGTAATTCTGTCATTCTCTTTCCCGACAAGAACATCAGCAGCAACTTTTGCATCCCCGAATACAAGCCTGAGATGTTTCCCCTTAAGTGCTGCTGAAGTGCAATTATGTTGTTCACCATCCTTTACAACAGATGCACAATATGAAACAGCTTCACGATCAAGATAGTCGCTCCCTGTTGCCTTATCGGTAAAATGAAGATTTCTGCCATCCACTCCGGTCTCATACCTAAAACTGTTGTTTTCGATAACGATACTCTCTTTTGAACCGGAAGAGCAACGAACAAAAAGTAAACCGGATAAAAGAATGATAAACAGATTTAATTTGTTCCTGCTATGATTTAATCTATTCATGGTATCCTCCATACCTATTGCCTACCTCGTCTATCAGGGGTAAACATCCGCTGTTATTAGCTTTGTCTGCTTGTGTAAACAAAATTGAATCGTCCACCGGGTGCCGAGTCGCCGTTGACATAGAAGTCCATGATATTTCCGTTCTCCTGCATATTGTCGTTCCATTTGAACTCGATATCAATGTCGTTGCCCATTAAATTAAGAAGCTGCCTGGTGATTTCTATTTCCAGTTTGTTGTTGTTCACCGCAAATTTCGACTGGCCAATCGCTACCCACTCCCAACGTCCACCGACGTTCTTCTCAACAATAACCTTTTTTCCTTTGGAACTCGGGCGGTTGACGATATAATCGTAACCGTTCCATCCGGTATCCTTGTTGCGGTCGGTATCTAAAAACAGCATCATCCAGTTGCGGTCGCCCCGGGCGGTAAGCTTTTCTGCAGTTTCTGCATAAAAATAGATATTCCCGGCATCACGGGCTACTTTTGCCCCTGTAATGTCATTCCTTCCGGTGTTGTTGGTATAGTACTGGTCAGAGTGTCCTCTGTGATCGCGGTGCATGGTATTTCCTTTATAGTGCTTGTAATAAGGTGCAACATCGGCCCATCCGTCGGCTTTGCCAATCTTTATGGTTTTTTGGGCAGATGCTTTTTCCGGCGCAGCCATGCCTTTGAATTTCCTTACATTGTCGATCAGTTGCAGGTAATAGACATCGCCTTTATCTCCCCACCCCTTGTTAGGCTCAATGTCGCGGCTGCGATCCCAGTCAAACTCATCAACAAACGAGAAGGGGTCACCTGTCCAGCTATGCTCCGGCAACCACTGGCCGGCAACAAATTCGTTCCATCCGGTAATAAAAACCAGTTCAGGGTCAACTTCGAAGGCGCGGTCCCACTGTTCCTGGAAATTCCAACCATACAGGTATCCGTCGACTCTTGGGTCGAACCCATTCCTTTGGCTGAAGCTGCGTCCGTAAGATCCTGGCAGGTTAAAGGCACTGCAATGACCTTTGGTGGACGGGCTGGCATTTTGGGATACACCAACGGTAGTCTGCTCGAATTTGCCGTATATATCTTTCACATAGCCATGTTGCGGATAATTTTCGAGCCATCCCCACTGGTCGTTACGCTTGGGCCCGTCGACATAGTCGGGTTGCCCTGGGCGGAAGGTGAAGAATCCGGCAATCTCTCTGTCTTCTGCCGAATTGGTAAGACTGTCAGGGTATCCCATGATGCATGGTTTTCCTTTCCAAACAAACCAGAGATTTTTGTACCGGCCGGGTTTATAAACATCGCGGTAGAGTTGCCGGAGTGAAACCAGAGAGTTTGGTACCGGAGCAAACGGGAGCATGAAGGCGATTTTTGGTATATTCACCCCATCTTTTTGGGCCTGATCCCAGGTTTTCATCAATGCTTCGTACGATTCTTTCCAGGTAAGACTGCCGTTGGTACAGTCAAAAAATATAGCATCAACCCCCGCATCCGCCAACATTTCGGCATGTTTGCGCAAAACCCATGGATCGGTTGTTTTATAATATCCAAAAAGTGGCTGCTCCCAGTAGAAGGATCCCGGTTTTTTGCTGCCCCAGGCAGGATGATTGTAGTTTTTCATTGCCTCTGGATATTTCCTGACGATTTCGGTGATATTTTTTACCTGGTAAGTAGTATCATCAACTCCCTCATGCCAGGTCCAGTAAAACATGGCAATAAACTTGTCGTTTTTCTTCTGTCCTGCCGCGGTGTAGGACCGGACTTCTCGCCCGAGTGCGTCGGTTGCTGCCCACTGGTCGCTTAATATCTGCTGTGCTGCAGAGTTATCTGTGCAACCGGCGATCAGGGCCAAAGCCCCCAATGATTTAAATAGATTTCTGATACTCATTGCCTCGTTTTATTTACTTACTATCTAAAAACCAAGTGATTAGTTGCCCATAAGGCAGGATCTTGCCTGAAGAGACCCAACATCTCCCCGGCAGTCGGTCGATTATTTTCATTAGCGACATAGCCCTTTTTCTGATTTGAAATATCTATCTGCATAATGTCTTCGAAACGGGTAATAAGCTTAGCGGGAATTGCCTTACCCTCCTTTAGATATTTGCGCATCAGCCATGCTAAATTCGCTTCACGGCAATAACAACGGATAGCAGTAACGATCTGTTCCAACACCTTCAAATCGGAAATAGTTTCAATAACATAATTTTTAAACGGGGAGGCGCTTCCCATATTAGCATCTATTTTTTCAAAAATGGTAATCGCTTCCTGCAATTTAGCGGAGGAAGAGGTGCAGCGAAGCCCAACATCTTCAAAAAACCAGGGATCCAGCACCTCATTTTCAGTTACCATAAAAAGACTCCGGCGTGTCGATTTCCAACTGGGAGAAGGAGCAACCTCTCCCATAATGTGCGCGATATCCCACTTATGAAAGACCTGAATATCAGCTGCATTTTTCGGGAGACTCCTGAAGCGCCAAGTGGCGTCCCATGGAAAAAGCGATAACCCCATAGCTGTTGTTTCCCATGCGACCAGAATTCTCTCATAATTATTACCATACGGCTTTGCCAGCTCCTTCAATGCTTCCGAATTAGATTTTGAGGGATTGGCAAATTTTATTGCGGCCATCTGCAAATTGGGGTCATACCTGTCGGGAATCGTGCCATAATACTCTTTTACTCCGCTGAGAGATTCAACATGAACCATGGCATCCAATTCCTCTGCTATCAGTCTCGGAGCTGCTATCCGGTCGAGAGGTTCCAATTCTTCAGTGGCACTCGATAAAAACAGCTCACCCACTACAGGAATATTTCTTTTCGACAACAGCCTGACCATATTCTTAAACCATACGTCAACCGGCCGTGTAAGCTGAACTTCAGCTATATTGGAATGGAGAAAGAAACCAAAATTTTTTGCGGGTAATTCCGGGATACAAATATAAATCTGACCAGCCGATATTTCCCAGGGCTCCCACCACAGTATACCTCCAGGACTAACTTCTGCCCAAGTGCTGGTAAGAGTCTGCAAAAAACCCGGGAGCCTTTCGGATAAAGGGATCCCGCGATCGGTTGGCCCATCACCAAACTCATTGGCAACCCAAGCTTCCTGGTCAAAGGTGTAGAGTTGTATATCGTCTAATTCAGGAACCTCTTTCTTTAGTCTTTTCAGCAAATTCACATATTTGTCTACAACCTCCTTTTTAGAGATGCTGTGCTTTTCGGTCGCCACATCAATCAAATCCGGACGCAGCGACTTGTACAACGAATCCACACGGGGAGCTCCAAAGTGGAACAAAGTCCGGAAACCCCATGCCTTGGCCGTTTTTGCACGTAACTTAATATCGGACAACCTTTTATCTACCCGCTCTTTATCTCCGATACCCGGAACATAAAGAATATCCTCCAGATTAAGAGGCTCATCAGCAGGCCGTGCCCCCCAGGCAATATTAAGCTGAATAGTATTGAACCCCAACTTCTTCAGGGCTGTCAACTGCGAATCGTCATACCTGATATCCGGATTGGCTGGATTTCCAATAATTGCAATTTTATACTGAAATTCCGTACGCTGTGCCAAACACAATTGTCCTGTCAGGAGAATAAGAAGGACTGCAGCAAATTTTACACAGAGGATTTTAACTTTCATAATCATTTTGTTTTGTATTCATTCAGCTGATATTCATTGCGTAACCACTTCCCATACTTTCGACCTGATCGATTTGCCTGCGGGTCCTTCCACAGTGAGAATAACTGTCCACAGTCCGCTGCTGTTATATTGATGCACGGGATTCTGCTCTTTAGAAGTATTCCCGTCGCCAAAATCCCAATGCCATTTGGTGATTTCGCCAACTGAATTGTCATCAAACCTGATGATTCGCTTTTCCCGGTTTTCAGTGTAAAATTTCCAATTGGCATCCATCGGCTTTTTTAAAGAATTTTTGAGTGGCATCAGGCGAAAAGCACACAGGTACGAGGCATCGTTGATCATCCGCCAATCGTGCGAAAGATTCATAAATGATTCACAGCTTTTTCCGTCGAAATCCAGCATGGACCATGACATGCCGATGATTTCATTTTCCTTCAGGCTGGATATTAAGGAATGCTCGGGTCCTTCGAATGATGCATAGTCGAATGGCGTTACATAGAATTCCATGAGTAACCTGCCACTTTCGCCGTGTTTGAAATTATAATTATACGCTGCATTGGCATATGGAAATTCCTTGATCCAGGGAGTGCTCCCCCACACCATCGCCCAGTCCTTGCCCTTTACCGGCGTAAATACATGGTAATTCTGGGCATGGGCACCATGACCCTTGAAATACAGCTGGTTTTTGAAAATTTTATTGATATTTCCGTTCTCTTCATTGATAAAAGGCCCTCCGGAAATATCACCATCGATAACCAGCTCAAAAATATCCTGTCTAAGGGCAGGATCTTTGAAGTCCCAGAAATCATCATACGCATCGATAAAAAAATAGAGCCGGTTCAGATCCTTCACCCAGCCCACTTTTACTTTTATATCAAAATCTTTGGGATCCAGCTTTTTCCCTTCGCCAAATTTGGTGTTTTTCACTTCATCCAGTCCGATGGAATAGGATTCCGGGACTATACTCCAATCGGAAAAATCTCCGTCGATCCGGGGCATTTTATCCTGAGGAAACTGAAATACCTTAAATTCTTTATCCGGCCGGGCAAACGACATTAATCCAATTACAATTACCGGTATTATCAGATATTGAATTTTTACAATTATTCTTTTAATAGTCATTTTACACAATATTTATTGGTGAAACCGATAGTTGGCCCTGCGTTCCGGGGCATTGTCCCCGTTTAGGAAAAATTCAGTGATGTCGCCGGTCTTCACGATATTATCCGCCCAATGAAAATCAAAGGCCAGCTTTTCATTTTTATTAAAATCCGACCTTTTAACCCCGATCATTAGTTTGTTCTGGCTTGCCTTGAAGGGCACCGGTAATACTTTTCCAGTAGATCCATCCTTGTTTAACCAGGCCATTACAGAGTTTTTACTGTCGATTACACGGATGTTTATCACAATATCATATCCTTCCCATCCAGTTTCCTTACTTTGGTCGGTGTCGACGTAAAGCAGCATCCAGTTTGGATCGGTTGATGGAGTAAGTGCTTCGCGTGTTTCAGCATAGAAGTAAACCATAGAAGCATCATAAGCAACTTTCAGGGTAACGATGTCGTTTCTGCCGGTGGCATTGACATAAGGGCCAGCCTGTCCCTGTCCGGGGTTGTTCCGATGCTCTGTATCACCAATATGGTCATAATAAACCGCCTCAACTTTATTCCATTGTTTAAATTCGCCACGGATATCGATGGTAACCGGAGGGCTTGCCTGAGCCGGTTTTTCCATGCCCTTGTATTTGCGGATATTGGCCATCAGCTGATAATAATAATTGTCGGTATGGCCACCCGTCATGGGTTCGATATCACGACTAAACTCCTGATTGTACTGATCGATGAAATAGTGGTCGCCAGTTTTCAATTCTTTGCCGGCTTTCCCCAGATGAGCACCCGGATAAAACTTCCATACCTGCAGGGATTTATTAATATCCGGGCCCATTACCTGCGATCCGGCGCTCCATTCGTTCCAGCCGGTAATAAACACAAATTCAGGATCTACCTCAAGCGCACGGCTCCATTGTTCCTGGAAGCAAAGACCCTGATCCGTATAAGGTGTCAGGTCAAATTTATCAGCCGGGGGCTGACTGAAGTTATGGAAGCTGCGGCCGATGTTGGACAATGGATGCTGCCCGACTGCTACCGGGATCATTTCGGCTTTATCGGGGGATTCATGCCAGCTGATTGCCTGGGGATAATGGTCCACCCACGGCCATTTGTCTTTGCCCCACGGAGTAGTTTGGTACCAGGGCAATGAGGTCCATGCCCAGCTCTGCCTGATTGAAAAGAAGTTGCGGATCTCCTCCTGAAAAACCACATCATTGTTTAGCTTCCTGGAAGGGATTTCATGCTGGCCGAAAAGCAGCAACGGCTTGCCTTTCCATTGAAACCACAGATCAGGATACATGGCTTTCCGGTAAAACTCGTTCCATAACTTGTTTACGGAGATTTCACTTCCGAGAAAGGCAATGTCAGGGGTTCTTTCCCCAATGGCTCTCATTTCACGAAATACCTCACATACAGGAAGATATACTTCCTGAAAGGTTCTATCGTTGGTTACGTCGAAGATGATCACATCCACACCTGCATCCGACAATTGCTGCGCGTGCCGCCTGATCATCCACTTTTCATTGGAAAGATAATAACCCGTTTCGGGTTCGCCCCAGAAATAGTCGCCGTTTACCCATTGCGGATTATCCGGATTAGCTCTTATGGTTTTTGTAACATTAAAGGGACCTTTGCCTCCGGGGCTGATATGCGTCATGAAATAGAACATCCCTACGAAGCGGCCCTTCTTTACGGGGCCGCACTCTTTATAAGAAGGCAGCTTTCTGCCGAGGGCATCGGTCGCTACCCAGTCATCCATATGCAAATTCCGGAATAAGTTCTGTTTTTTAACCTGGTCAATTTCTCCTATATCGGTTTGCAGTTCAATTTGCTGCGACCAGCCGGTGCAAACAACCGAGAGGAACGATAACATGAAGGCAATATTTTTCATTTTAATATTTTTATGGAACGCTGATGACCAGGATGCTGCGCAAAGCTGATTTACATAGATTTTTTATTAAGAATCCGCGTTAATCCGCGTTCCAAATTCTTTTCATTCTTAACCCTCTTTACGTTCTTTTCCTTCTTTACGTCCTCACTCCCGTAACGCCCTCACTTCCTTAACGGTACACTTTGCCATGAAACGGGAGGAGATGCAATTCGATAGTTCGCCTCACAGATCGGGTTTCCCCTGACGCGGGATCCCACTCAGTGAGCCCCCGGTTTTGATCAAATCTCAAACTGGTCTTGACTTCTTTATCTGAATCATTGATAAGAAAATACACATCTTTCCCGTTGATCATCCTGTGGCAATAGCGAACCGGAACCTGTTCATCTCCAAGGCGAAAGTCCTTCACCAGAAGTTTTGTCAACTGACCGTTCAATTCTGCAGGCGACCAATCATTGAGGATTACCGATTTATTAGGGCCGCTAAAGATTTCCTTGCCGATTTTCAGAACGGTTTCATCAGGAAAATGAGATTCTGAGTTTTCCGGTGAAGCATCAAGGGAAATTATAATGCCCCCTGTTTTTGCAAACAATGCTAATTTTTCCCAGGCTTCGGCTGGTAATGTATTAATAGCTGGTAATATGACCACCTTCCATTGCAGGAGACCGTGGACCAGTATTCCATCTTTTACTTCACCGTCGATAATAGCTTTTGAATCAATGTATGCGTATTCCCACCGATGGTTGTAGAGGAAGCGTGATACGTTCCGGAATGATTGCTCAACCATTACCGCATCAGGATCACCTCCTGAAACGGAATCCCAGCCTGCAACCGAAACGGGCTCCGGGATCCATTTTGTCCACATGGTTTCAATCGGATAAACCACAGCTATATCAGCCTTCGTATACCCTCCCCTTAAAAGCATGGATATCCTTGCTACATAGGTATTAAACTTCTTTTTCTCTTCCTGATCCGAATTGCTTAGTTGGAGGTAATTGTTAAAATCAGTGACTCCTCCGAGAAGCTGAATATTGAGAAAGCCCCTCACATGGTCAGCAGGGGTTTCCTGGCCTCCGAGCTTTATCCGGTCAGCCACCGGACAGGGCTCACACATCACCCTGGTGGCGCCCGATAGTTCGGCTGCACTGGAGGCGAGTTTTGGGGAATGTACCGGAGTAAGGGCCGGGAAACAGCTTAACACATCGATGCCCGGAGCATCCATTTCCTGCATGCAGCGAAATGCATTGCCATAAAGAGGTACATGGGCCATCAATGTTTCCTCTAGCAGAAGGTGGCCTCCCGATTTGAAATTGTGTTCGCGGCACCACTGTTTGATCGGCTTGAAGTAATTATTGGCAATCAGGTCGGCCATGGTATTGAAGTACTGATACCTGACCTCCTGACCTTTCGGGCCCTTATCCATAAATAGAAACTCAAGTTTCTCTTCCGGCCGGTAACCGTATCGTTTGTGGACCTCATCAGAAAGCAGTCCGATCCAGGGGATGACGCTCCAGGGAAATAATCCGAATGGTACTGCCATCAGGGAGGGTTCATCGGTAAAAGTCGAAACGAACCAGGCTCCCAGGTCATCACCCATGTACTTCCGGTAAGCCTCGTGAGTTAATTCAATAAACTTCTTAGTTACCTCCGGGAGCATCAGCGATGGATAATTTGCCCCCAGTTTGCCGGCATCTTTGGCGCAGGCCTGGAAG
Organism: Porphyromonadaceae bacterium; assembly: GCA_007280905.1. Lineage (GTDB taxonomy): Bacteria > Bacteroidota > Bacteroidia > Bacteroidales > UBA12481 > UBA12481. Next base: position 20,357 of record QYQM01000171.1, read on the forward strand.
TTTTCATACAGCCGGTATTTTGTTACAGCTAGAATCTTCCAAGTGCCTTTTGGCACGTTCCAGCTTAAAACACCGTTCCTGACCTGCATATTTAAATCTATTTTCGATTCCCAATCCGTGATATTGTGCCAAGCAGGAAAAGCTGAAGCAGAAACAAGTTCGCCGGGAGGAAGGGAAAAACGCAGCTGTCCTACCTCTATCAATGTGTCTTTTTCATAGAGACCCATGGATTCCCAGGCCGGATTTGATTTGATCACCAGATCTCCCGCATTACCCGACGGATAGCCTCGTTCATCATACAGCCATAATGACATCCCTCTTTTTCGTACCTGATTGCTAAACCGAACGAATGATTTCATCCCTTCATCCGTGAGGTAATGATGAAAGTCGACATTGGAAGCAAATCCACCGTAGCCGTTCCGGTAATAAGATTCGATCAGCGAATCCTGTCCAACCGAATCCATCGGTACGTTATGAATATTCTGATTCATCCTGAAACCCAAAGGCGGATTGAGAAAATCTTTCCTCAGCGATGAATTGTCATCACATCCGCAAATAATCACCGCTAGCACCAGACCAACAAACCACGTTTTTTTCATTCTTATCCTTCTTTTCGTTCTTTACGTTCTTAACGTCCTCACGTCCCTATCCTCAGTGTCTTTCCCGAAATCTCCGGGGTCACCTCAATCTCAACCTGCCCATTGGCAATTCGATACGGCACGTTCTTCTTTTGCGCAGTGCTTATTTTCAGCTCCTTACCGGGCCCCAGTGGAATGGGTAGTTGGATATTGCCTTCACCTGAAAGGATTGCCATATAATGGCCGGACTGATCACTTTCGGGTGCAAAAGCGATGGTTTCAAAAGGTTTTTGGGCAAACTCATAGCGGGTACCGTCAACGACCACTTCATTGCAGCCATGGCCTTCGAAAGCAATCAGCTGATTGGCGTCATTGGTCCGGAAGGCAAGTAACAGCCGACCGTTGTAGGTCAGATTATGGCCATTGACTTTCAGCTCGTTCAGGGTCATGGTATCCGAAGGCATCGGATTAACCGCAAGGGCCGTTTCATCAGCCTCTTTGCTCCGGGAGAATCCACCGTCCCAGTTCTCTGCATGGGTACGGTAATGCCTGACAATCACAGTACTGTTATTGGGGAAACTGGTGGCCAGATAATCTGTGGTCCGTGAAATGAAGGTAGGATTATCATTATGCTGCGGAAATTTGCCGCTGCCTGTATATGCCCCGGAGGCATTCAGTATCTCAAAAAGGGTACGGGTTTCGTATCCCAGGCTGGCCGATTGGTCGTCGCGGGGCCTGAATCCAAAATAGTAGGCTGAACCATTGCCTTTTTTCAATCTGGTACCCATTATTTTTTCTCCAGATTCCGCCAGGATTTCACAGTTTTTACCCGGGGTGACCGGATAAATCCTATCGACCAGAAAATCAGTCAGAATGGTCTGTTCGGGGATCCGGGCAAAACTGTTGAGGAAAGTAATCTTCCTGCCGGCAGCAATTTCTCCCATATATTGATCAAAAGCATAGTTCACCCCAAATAGCTGCTGCCATTCGGCACTGCAGTTTTTTCCGTTGCCGTTGATAAGCGGCGGCGGACCGCACCAGAGCATATTCCCACCTTTCTCTGCGAACAGGCTCATTATTTTTAACAAACCTTCGGCGGGAAGAGGTTCAAACAAAGCAACCAGTGTATGATATTTCTTTTCACCAACCTTAATGCATCCGTCATCGGTGATTTCACCCATTTCCAGGAGCTTTTCAGCCGTGAGATAGTTGGCATAAGCATATTGAGTCATCCAGCTACCGAACCGCTCTTCAACTGCAACCAGGTTCATCGGATAAAGAATCAGCACTTCGATATCGCGGTGAACACCACCCGTTATCTGATTGACGGTTGAGCCATCTCTGGCACCAAACGCGCTATTGGTAGCCTCTTTCCACTGCCTTGATTTATTGGGCATTCCCCATGCGGCAGCATAGGCATTTGGATATTTATTGATCACCCCGATAGAAGCTGACATGGCTGCACCATAATAATTGCGATCCATCCACCCGCATTCGGCAAAATCATTACCGGTGGGCTCCAGGTACTCGCCCCATTTAAAATAGTCGTAACAGGCAGCTGCGGCCTGCTGCACAGTATTTCCCCATACATAATTTGAGGTAAACTCGTATTTGACTGCATTTTCGCGCAGTTTCTCGGTATCCCAAAGATCAATGGTCGGGCTTTCGGCCCAGGATGAATGTCCCGTAGCTTCAAGGTCCCTGCCGAACAGCGTTTCGGCATAATCTTTTGCCTCTTTAAACAGATCGGCCACACTGTGATTAAGCATTTTGTAATAGCGGTCGCGCAGGAGGAATGTCCGATTGATCTCCTCTGGTTCTGAACCCATCACATACTGCACATTCCGGACAGCTTTTGCACCGGTTTCATAAAAAGGGGTGCCATAAGCAAAATACAACAGGTGTTTATCCTCAAATGCCTGTCCGAATTTCTTCTGATAGGCATCTGAAAAATTCTTTGTCAGGTACCTGATATTGAATTGTCCGTTTTCATGGTGGACAAAATAGTACCAGTCCTGCTGGATATGCATTTCATCGGAATACAGGGAAACGAGATCAATACCCTTATCGTGGTATTTTTTTAACAGATTCTTTAGGAATGGCATAGCTTGCGGGCTGAAGTAATCCATCTCGGGGGTATCGTATTCCAGGAGGACGAGTACACGGTTATAACCCTGCAATTGTGCATCGCCGTTATAAAAAACCTGTAGGTTCCTTGATTCAAAAACCATATCCCTGGCTTCCGAAGAAGAGGGCGCAACCCACAATTCCCCGGTTGGCACCACTTTTATCGTATCAAGAGCATCATATTTAACTCCGTGGATTTCAATTATATCCTCTTGTGCTACCGATTTAAAAGGACTGTTCCCGACCGGAGTTTCGCGGAAAGCAAATGCCCTGACATTTTTAAGTTTTATCGCGAATTTCCCTTTGTTGTTGGTCCAGAAAAGTTGCTGCCACATCTGGAGGCTGAACTTACCGGAAGAAGGATCCCGGTAACCTACCTTATAATTCAGCCATCGGCCGGTTTCTCCGGTGTTTTTCTTATAGGCCGGACCCAATTCAAGCGGACTCAGCAAACTCAGGCCGATTCCCATTCCATAGCGTGCAGCAAAATCGCCGATCACTTTGATTTTGTCGATATATTCATCCATATCGGGTGTCAAGCGGCGCTCAGTTCCGGCCTGTTCGCGGTATTGCCGGAAGAATTCATCAAAGGCTATTGTCAGTGTTTTATCGTCACTTTTTTGAGCCGACTCGCAGATCTCCCTCAGGCTTGCAAATGTTTTCACCCTGCCGGTGGAAAGGTCGACCTTCTTATCAGGATCCAGAAGATCGTTCAATTGCTTGTCACTGGTGAGGATAATTGTTGTTGCCAATGCAGGCGACAAGATCCCCATAACCAGCAGTAACAGAATGGTTTTTAATGTCTTCATAATTAAAGAATTATAAGTAGCCCGATTTTTTAATCTCAATAATGTACCGGCCCGAACCTAAACGGAGCATTTTTCTCTCTTTGCCATCTCTTTTTCCGTTGATGGTTGAAGAGGAAAAATCATCAAAGGGCAAAATCACCTGACCTTCGCAATTCGATGGAATAATTATTTCCCACGAGAACTGGTCATCTTGCCACTTCCAGGAGCTCTTGATCAGTCCATATTTCGACCGGTAGGTAGCTCCGGCCCATTTGAGCTGGTTAGTAAGCAGAGGCTCAAAACGAATGGTACGAAAACCCGGATTTTCCGGAACCGGACTGATCCCGGCGATCCCCTTGTACAACCAGGCATCGAAATTGTAAATAGACATGGGTGCTACTGCATGGGCATCGCCTAGCCAGCCGCATTTTTCGCGATGAGGGCAATCGCTTGGAAAGCCCTGAATATTACTGGTAAGTTTCCATAACGCCAATTCATGCAAACGATTGATCTGCGGGTCGGAACATCGGAATGAGCCTACCGTATCGACGGAGGAATACACAACAACACCTTTCAGCGTTTCCTGATCAGGCCTGGTCGACAATCCGGATACTTCCACATATCTGAATCCGTGATAGGTAAAGCGGGGTTCCCAGATCTCGGTCCCTTCACCCTTACAGATATAGGTATCTGCTTGTAGGTGCTGTGTTGCTCCCACTCCGGTGGAGGTGAAATCCAGCGACCCGTCGGGATAAAGCTCTTCACTCATCCTCATCCGAATGGCAGTCCCGGCAGGCTCATTTACCCTGATTCGCGCCCATCCGGCAAAGTTTTGTCCCAGATCAAAAATATATGTTCCATCTCCATGAGGGTAGAATTTCTTAACCTTTAATTCTTTCATCTTTTTTATGGGGGGAAGAATTTGCGCTTTCAAAGCAGGCGGATAAGATTTTGCTACCACCGCCCGATGCCACGTTCCATCAATGCTCCCGGGCACACTCCAGTTCCTGATCTCCTTTCGGGCGTCATAAACCTCACCGGCATAAACATTTGCAGAAATAACAGGACCTTCTGTCCATTCCCAGGTGGTATCCGAACCAATAACCTCTAACCTCCTATCCTCATAACCTAACTCCACCTGACAAATAAAGCTGGGCTTACTGTAACTCAGATCAATCCCAAATGCTTTGTTTTGATTGTACCAGCCATCACCGAGCATGATTCCGATACGGTTCGATCCTTCTTTTAACTGATCCGATACGTCATAAGTCGTGTAAAGTGCATAGGTATCATAATTAGTCTGGGCAGGATCAAGCACCTGATCTCCAACTTTTTGTCCGTTTAGATACAATTCGTTATACCCCAAACCGGAAATATAAATTCTCGCCTTCTCCAGATGCTGTCCTACCGCAAACTCTTTCCGGAATAATGGCATAGATGAATCATCTGTAACATTCGAGGTAATCCACCGGGCCTTCCAGTCATCAGGCAGATCATGATTGGGTGTGCAGGATGGAATGCCCAGCCAGGCACAAAGGAGAATAACCAGATACGTGGCGTTATTTTGAATCATCGGTTTTAAGAGTAACAGGTCCTATTAATCCGGAAGACGGAGGTGCTTCATCCGACTTTAAATCAGTTACAACGGTCCAGGTATAGCGGTCCTTTACCGGCAGGCGGCTATCGAGGATCATCCGGTTTCGCCAAAGGTTCGCCACTTCGATTTCGATCGTGTTCTTTCCGGGCTTCAGATAGCTCTTGATTTCAACGATCCACGGATACATCCATGCTCCGCCGGCATCCGATCCGTTAATCTTGACATGGGCAATAACCATAACATCACCCAGATCGAGATAAACCCTTCTTACATCAGGAACTTTGTCGAGGTCAAACTCAGTGGTATAGTTTATTGTTCCGGAGTAATACCTGATTTTTTCAGACTCTGATTTTGACAAATCAATCAACGATTCCCAATAAACAGCCTGATCAGGACCTATGACTTTATTACTGAAATCCACTTTCCATGGACCGCTCAGAGCCTTTAATATCTTTTTACCCGGGAAATTGGTGGTGAATCTTTCATCAGAAATTCCTTTCTTTTGATCAGAAAAAACAACAAACCAACTCTGTCCCGGTTCCATTGTCAAAGGAACATAAGTACGCTCGCCAACGACGGTGAATTCATTCAATAGCCGCACTTTACCCGAAACCGCATCCCATAGTTGAGGCTGTGTACCTGCCGTTCTAAATGATGGTTTAAAATTAACCTGTTCATTTCCCTGATTGGTAATGAAATATATATCCATCCCCGGCATAGTACGGTGAGCCCACAGAACCGCATATTTTCCTTCGGGATTAAAATCCTCCGGAACCTTAATGAGTCCAAAGGCTTCCTTAAGATCCATATTGCTCAGAACAAACCCCTTACCAACTTTCCTGGTTTTGCTGGTTGCAGCATCGGCACCCCAAAGTGAATCAGCAAGTAACTTAACCTGTTCGTCACAAGCCGGATAACCTTTCAAGCTCGGTGATTTTTCGGGTTTGGGGCTAAGAATTATCCCGCCCTCCTTAACCAGGCTGCTCAATTTTTCGAGGAGCTCAGGACGGATCGTTTTATGAGGAGGCAATACCATAATACGGTATGACATCCCGTCGGGCAAAACAAACCGGCCATCCTTTACTGTTAATCTTTGGAGGATAACCTCTGCATTAATATAATCATAGGAATATCCGGAGGGTAATTCCGGATTCCTGACTCCAGTCATTTTGGGTGCATCTTCTCCGATAAAATAGCACACATCTGCAGCATATTTTCCCTGCTGAAGCAAATGCTGACAGCGCCTCTCGTAATCGAACCATACCTTACTTTGTTTAAACCAGGTATTGTGCCGGTTGAATTCAGTACTGAACCAGGCGTTTACACCCGGTACCCTCTTATCATCAGGCTGATGGATATAAACGTGGACCACAACATGATTGATGCCTTCGGTGAACGACCAGTCGCCCCGGCGCTTTAGGAGGGCGGGATACCTGAGGAACGAATTGCCTGCAGCCGTGAACGACTCAGCTGAAGTTTTTAGTTTACCATAGATATGGGCTGCCGATGAGGATGCCTTACATTCAATATTCCCCAATTCTCCTTCGTTCCAGAATTCGCCGCTGACCAGGTTGGACTGCCCGCCGTACATCAGAAATTCAGAAGGAAATCCCCAATGGCCGTAATTCTCGAGCCATGTTTTCAGGTTGTTCTCATTGCTGATTTTCCGCAGTCCTCCAACATATTCATAGGCAATATCATCAGCAACAGCCCGGCGAAGGTCCCACAGGAACCGCTCCGATTCTTCAACGCTTCCGACAACCCTACCGGATAAAACCGGAAAATATCTTTTCGGGTCGTACCCATATCTCAGCTTGAACTTTTCAGCATATCCATCGGTCCAGTTCTGTGACCCCATTTCATAGCTATCAGCAATAACATACTTAAGTGCAGAGCGGCTTTCAGCGGGAATCCGCTTAAGCAATTCACCAACATAATTTTTAAAATGAAACCGGATTAATTCACTGTTAGCCTTGTCAATTTCATATCCTTTTCCCTGAGGAGCCGCCGGTGAATTCTTTGTCCCGGTCGGGGTCATTCCGAAGCGCAGAATGGCCCATTTCCCTGCTGTTGCATTCCACTCCAGATTCCCGTTAGCATCCATAAATTTGCTAACATCAATAATTTCACTTTCTGAGATTCCTTTATCGGGTGCATTGCTGTTAACCTGTTTATCCCACAGATAAGTTCCCCAAGTGGGAAAAGGGGTCGGATGCATTTTCCCCAATTGTTTTTCAACGTATCTCTCAAGCAGCACTTCTTCTGTAATAATAATCTCAGCAAATCCGGCCTTACTCTCGTTGCCCGTCAGGTTTTTGAAGGTTAGCCTGAATTTCCCCGACTCCACACCCGTCAACGAAACAGCCAGTGGTCCATGAACATCGGGACCCACGGACGGTGAGTTGTTGCTTCGATCGTAAATAAATGATTTTATTGATCTGTATTCACCGCCCTGTAGGGCAAATAATTCACAATCAGCCTTTAACTGGGCTTTTGCAGGATACAACAGGATTGTATTGGCCTTAATCGTCCCCGGAACTGCAAATTCCAATGAATAGGATTTTTGTGTGTTGGTTTCATAAAGTTTTTCTCCGGACTGATTGATAGTCTTATACTTGCTGTCATCATGAGGAATGGCCAGTACATAAACATCCTGGAAAATTTCCCGTGGTTTGGGCAGGTTGACGGTAATTTTTGCTCCGCCGGTAATCTTTGTTTCCGAATAAGTCAGATAACGCATGGCCATTTCGGGTTTTACCCATGGGCCGCCGGATTGGCTCCAGCCGGGGCAGTTAAATACTCCGATATTAACTCCCAGCCGTTTCCCTTCATTTACAGCATGAACCATAATTTCCCACCACTGATCGGAGAAAAGGGGAACACGGCCATCGACCTCATCCGGATTAATATTCCCGATAAATGCACCGCCGATCCCGGCTTCCTTCATCGCTTCGAGGTCTTTGGTTACACCCTCTTTTGAAATATCATCATTCAGCCAGTACCAGTAGCACCAAACCTTATTCGTATCTGCAGGGGAAACAAATCCGGATTTAATATTGTTGAACTCCCGGACCGATAATTTGTCGGTATCGGTACACCCTAATAATCCGGATAGGGCGATAATTCCTATTAACATCTTGTACTGAAATCCTGATTTTTGTTTCATGGTAATATTTTTAATGAAAATCTTAACCACATTAGGCAAATTAGATCACATAGGTTTTTCCATAAGTCTCAGGCAGTTCAAATCTATTATGGACTAATGTGTCTATATGGTTAAATAACAGTATTCTTTATTGAATAATCTCGATCCCGTCCGGAGCTGTAATGCTGGTTTTAATCTTTCCGCCGGGCTGTTTATCATGCCTGATCCTGACCACTCCCAGCGGAGTCGGATAAGTGCCTTCCACCCATTCCAGATCTCCCAGGTGAGGTTCAATCCTGATCTTCCGGCAACCGGGTTCAAGAATCTGAACTCCAAGAACTACTTCCGACAGCCAGGATGTCGGGCCCGATGCCCAGCCATGACAAAAACTATGTCGATACCCTTTATAACAAAAATCACCATAAGTACGGTGCACATCAATCTGTTGATCATTTGGCATTTCATCGATCCGCGAAGCATTTTTTAACCAGTCGATATTAAAATCTTCCCAAAAGGTGGTTGCCCCCAGCTTAAGCATACCGCCCCAATATTCACGGATCAGATTCAGGGCTTCGGTATAACTTCCGGCTTTGGCTTTCGCCTGCAGCATATAAAAACCATAAAAAGTAGACACATTCTTAGCGCCATCAGCGGATATTATTCCATCAGCCTCCTCTGGCGGCATCAGATCAGCCAGACTGAGCAGTGCAGCAGCCTGCTTCGATTTCACATCCTTAAACTTTACCGATGACATGGGTCTGATTTTATTCAGGCACAACTTCTCCGTTTCCCGGTCTCCCAGAATAGCGCATAGCTCTGCGCCAGCTATAAGTGTCATCAATAGAAGCCCCTGATAACCAGCGTCCACCGCAAGCTTATCCGGACTGCTCGGCCAGTCGAGAAACCTGTTTCCATCGAGTTTCTCCACTCCGTTGTCATCCACCATGGAGCAAAATTTCCTGAGCAGTGCAGATAAATACGCTTTTTGCTCCTTTAAATAGTTCAGGTCGCCTGAATGGGTATAATAATCACGATGAATAAGAACCCACCACATGGAATAGGAACTGATTCCATTCATCCATTCTGTTACCGGTGTAATATCCCGAACCAGATCAAGACTTTTAGGAATAACTTCGCTATAACCAAATACCGAGAGGATGGTCCTTACTTCCGGATGCATATCGCCCACCCAAACCAAACGGTCGCGTTTGATGCCATCCCACAGATAATCCTGCATATTCAAGTGAACGGTATATGCACCGGTCTGCCATATCTTGTTTAACAATTGATCGTTGCATGTAAAACTGCCCTCATAGGGAATATCTCGGTAAATGGATATCGCATTAATTTCTTTTAAGCAGGCAGTGCTGCTTTCTTTCAGCAGATCGATCCTTGCAAACCGGAATCCGGAGTTCCCGATTTCGATCTTTCCCAACCAGGGTAAGGTTAATTCGAAATCCCGCATGGCATGGTCATTGGTTGCGGTGCTGCTGCTGTCAATCCCTGCCATCGTTTCAGATACGGATTCACCCAGGCGGACCCGGATTTTTACTGGTTTCTTGCTATCCTTAATCCCTGTGATAATTTGCAGTCCTCCCTGCATCTCAATACCAAAATCAAGTATGATCGAAGCTTGCTGTTTTGGGGAATTGATCAGGTACGCAAGTCTGGATTTCGACAAGTCTGCCTGTCCGTTCCCGGGAGTCAGCAGGTATTCCGGATTTTTAATAAAGGTTCCGGTATTATCCGACATCCAGACAATACTCATTGCAGCAATTGGTTTCCGGATTATGGGTTCTGCCTGTCCTAACAGATCAGACAATGAAGCCGCAAGCTGAAGTAAGAAAATAAAAAAAAATCCGGCCTTTTTCATATTAGTGGCTACCTTTTCCTCAAAACACTACTCTCATATTCCTGAACTTCGGCGATATAATCCTCGGCAACCGGGACCCCGCATTTCATGCAGTAGTAATCCCATACTGCGCCGAATGGCTTTGTTTTCAGCTCTTCCATGAGGGCAAGCCTTTCGAAAAGCTGTCCATTCTCTTCCATCCCGGCCAACCTGGAGGTGGGTTCAAGGAAAGCCTGCATAAAAGCCTTCTTGACAGCCCTTGAACCGATTACATAAGCTCCGAGGCGATTTATGGATGCATCAAAGAAATCGAGCCCGATGTTCACCCTTTTCAGAAAATCATTCCGGATGATTTCCGAAACTATCAGCTGAACATCTTCATTCAGGGTCACCACATGATCTGAATCCCAACGGACCGGGCGCGTCATGTGCAGCAGCAATTCATCCACATAAAGCAGACAGGACGATATCTTATCCCCTACCTGCTCGGTAGGATGGAAATGCCCGTTGTCGAGGCATATCAGCTTGTTGTGCGTGATTGCATATCCAAGGTAAAACTCATGCGAGCCAACCGTCATGGATTCCGCCCCGATCCCGAATAATTTACTCTCCAGGGAATCCTTCATGAATTCTTTGGGATATTCCACCGCCAGAGCTTCATCCAGCGATTTTCTCAGGAGGGTCCGGTGCCTGTTCCGGTCGACCGGCAAGTCCTTGGATCCGTCGGGGATCCAGATATTAAGTATACTCGGCGTTCCCAGCTGTTTTCCCATCTCTGCCGCAATTTTGCGGCACCGTTTCAGATGTTCCACCCAGAATTGCCGGATGTTTTCATCTTTCGACGACAGGGTGTAACCGGATTGCGCTTTGGGGTGCGAAAAGAAGGTGGGATTAAAATCCATACCGATGCCTTGCTGCCTGCACCAGTCGATCCAGGATTGAAAATGGGCGGGTTCAATCTGGTCGCGGTCGACAAACCGGCCCCCGAAATCACCATAGATAGCATGCAGGTTCAGTCGGTATTTCCCGGGCAATAAGGATAATACTTTTTCGAGATCCTTGCGCATCTCGCTGATACTCGAAGCTTTACCCGGATGATTGCCGGTAGCCTGGATCCCGCCGCCCGACAGTGCGGAACCGGGAGTTTCAAACCCACCGACATCATCGGCCTGCCAGCAATGCAATGAAATGATCACTTCGTCCATTCGTGCCAGGGCCTTATCCGTATCTACCCCCAGGTTTGCATATTGCTCCCAGGCTATCTGGTAAGCCTTTTCCGTTAAATCTCTATTATTCATATTATAATTTGTTCATCCTATAAGGAGTTTCCAATCCCTACGATAAAAACCGAAAGGAGGATGGCAACAATTCCGATGACAAAAGTCCGGATGGTCCGGGATGA
>QYQM01000060.1 GCA_007280905.1 Porphyromonadaceae bacterium
ACAATCGCCATGTTTTTCCAGTATGGTGTATGACTGAGGAATTCCACTAAACGTCCTACAGCCAGATCATTATCACACATGTAACTCTCACGGAAAGGATACCCTGCTTCGGGCCGTTCACCGGCACCGTGGTCGTTCGGCACGATGATCGTCAGTACTGATGGGAATTCAGGGCTCTTGCCAATAGTTGACTGTTGTCGGTTATCGGTTGTCGGTTTGGCCCATTTCTCATTGTAGACTTTGATAAACTGGTCGATACGGAACTGATCGGGGATGGCCATATTAAAGGTAGGATAAACTCTGGATGTATTGGCAAATAGCGGTGCGGGCATCGGGAAATTGGCGAGTTGCCGGATTCCGGTGTATTTATATTCAGGCTGATAGGCTCCCGGCTCAAACATGATAGTGAACCCAAAGTTGAAAAATGGAATTTTGTTGCGGTGGAGGTGGTCCCACATGGAGCCGGCCTCGTTATAGTCCTCCGGGTAAATAGCACCGGCAGAACCTGTAAAGCCAAGATTTCCGGGAGATTTTGAAGCAGCCACATAATCCCTGTTGCCGCCATAACTGGCCGGAACGGTGGCTTCCACCCATTCATTGGGATAGGTATTTACCAACCAGCGATGCCCGTCGGCCGAAACATCTGAATCCACATAAAAGTTATCCGACATGGCGAAACGGTTTACCAGGGAAAGGTGATTGATCATGACATCAGCCTTATCGATAACCCGGTCTTTAGCTCTGTTGGTAAAGGAAACCCCGGCACCGTAACGGGCCATGGAAGGTTCACCACGGGCAGCTTTCACCTGTCCGAATATCTCATCGAAGGTGCGGTTCTCCTTGGAAACAAAAACAATGTATTTGATCGGTGATTTTGAATAACCCGGATACAAAGGGACCGGGTTATCTTTCCGGGAAGCGAATGATGGATCGGTCGACTTTTTCATCAGAAAGTTCATCGAGACCACCTCTTTTGTCAGACCATTTAATTTTCTGTCCGACGGAATATCCATTACAGTTACTGATCCTTTCATGAGGCTTCCGATATAGGAACCTTCCGGTCCTTTGCGGAAATCAGGACCACCATTAGGGCCGCTGCCATAACCTTTTGCATTTGATATAATTAGCTTCTTGCCATCGGGTGTTACCTGGATTTTTGCCGGAAACCAGCCAACCGGGATGTGGCCAATCACCAGTTTCGAGGGGATGTCTATTACGGCAACGGCATTGATACCGGATTCAGCAACAAACAGGCGTTTCTGATCCGGTGAAACTGCCAGCCCAAAGGGAATAATCCCCCGGAAACTGCGTAAACGCTGATCCAGTATAAGCGGAATCGTTTGAGATACCGTATCTGTGCGGGTATCGATGATAGAAATATTGTCGTTGTTCCCGTTGCTGACAAAAACAAAGTCATCAGTAGCTACAACCGAATTCGGACTTGAGCCGCCCACGGCAGGAAAATCCTCAAGCATTTGGCCAACCAGGTTGCCGGTTTTGGCCTTTGCCGTCACTTTAGGATTAATCCGGTCACTAACGTCGATGGTCCAAACCGAAAAAGATTCCGGTGTATTGGGTTTTCCCAGTCCCGGGATATTGACAGAATCGTTGTGAATCCCTTCTTCCGCTTCTTTTGAGAGGTATGCAAAGGCCGGATATCCAAGGGAAGTTTGATAGAGGCTATCTTTATTCAGGCTGGCAATTCGGGTATATTCATACATTCCCACGTTGGCAACATATACTTTCTTTTCATTGGGTGAAAGGCATACACCAAAAGGGTATCGTCCGGTATTCACCCGGTTCAGGACTTCCTTCTTAACCGGATCGATAATCAGGAGAATAAAATTAATCTGATCCACTGCATAGAGCCGGTCGCCGGCTTTGTTGAGAGTCATGTCGCCGATGTAGCCATGCGAATAATCGCGTTCGGCTGAAACGCTTCCGCATGGAATAAAACCTTTTTCCTTTCCGGTTTTCAGATCAAACAGATAAATCTTATTCTCCTGTCCACCAGATACATAAACCGTTTGATTATCAGGTGAGATCGCCAGTCCCATAAAAACGCTGGCCAGGACCCCCTTATCGGTTTGTGCTCCCGGAGGAATTTGTTGAATTTGAGGATAGTCCGATTGAATGTTACGTAATATCGTGATTGACAGCGGACTGGTTCCAGAATTGGCTGTTACTGCCGTTTTGCCATCGGGGCTTAGGCAAAGCCCATACGGATGCGGAGATGTGCGAAAAGTGTGCCCTGATGGATTAATTAACCGACCGTTAGGAATAACCGATACGCCGGTTGTATCCATTTTAGTGTATTGGTCACCGGCCGGTGACTCAATGATCCACAGCGTATTGGGGCTTTTGCAGGAGAAGAAGCCGAGAAGAAAAAGAAGGGAGAAGATTGAGTATTTCATAATATTTATTATATCGGGTGAACTCGGTGCAGCGTCAAAAGGACCCCGCTTTCGGCATTCATGGTTAGGAACGGGGTCCCGGCCTTCGCCGGGATGACAAGTGCTCTTGCCAGACATATAAGGGGAAAACAGTGTTTTCATTTTCTACGAAATTAATATTCTATCTTTGTTTTAGGTAATGATTTAATAAAAACCGGGCCATGGCATCGATGCATTTTACTGAACAGCAAACTATCCCTTCGACCTGGCGGATGTTGATTTTCGGAGGGGTTACCTTGATAATGGGATTTATAGCATTTATGGTCTTTCAAACGGAGTGGAACACAATGCCTGCTGATGAAAAGCCGTTTTTATTGGCTCTTTTGATTGGGCCATTGGCAACGCTTATTCTATTCATTATCAGGCTTGATGTCAGAATTACCTCCAGTACGGTTGAGTACAAGGTACATCCGTTTAGGAAAAAATATAAGGTGATTCCGTTTAGCAAAATCTCCCACATTGAACTGATGAAACCTAAAGGCATTAAATCATTTAAGGGGATTGGAACCCATCAGAGTATTAACCAGACCGAATTGAATTTCGGGGGTAAATACATGGTTATTCTGAGGATGAGCAATGGCCGTCTTTTATCATTCACTACCAACAAGCCCCAGGAACTAAGTTCTTTCCTTCAGAATTTGCCGGAGGGTTCTCCGATGGTGAAGAGCGAGATATGAGACCTCCCCCCAACAACTTCGGAGTAGCGTCAAGGGGTCCCCGCCTTCGCCTTCAAGCCCGGCTTAATCCTGCAAATTTGGCCCTCTTTGGAAAGCACTTCCACACTGGTAATTTTACCCTCTTTCCATTTCATATCCAGTTCAAAGGCCCCGCGGGCACCTACCCCTTTAAACCGGCCGGCACTCCATTCTTTTGGCAGGGCAGGCAACAAATCTATAACCCCCTCATGCGATTGCATCAGCATCTCAGTAATGGCGGCTGTTACACCCAATGATCCATCCAACTGAAGCGGTGTATAGCACTTGGCAAAGAGTTGCGGGTAGGCTTGCTCCCTGATGTATCCCCTAAATATCTTGTTTGCCCGGTCGCCATCATAAAGGCGTGCCCAGAGTGCCATTTTCCAGCAAACTCCTGATCCACTCCCAATATTCCGGAAGCCTCTGTATAATAACCGAACAGATCGGTGAGAATCTGCATAGCGGTATTCTGATGGAACACCCAACCCCTGGCTCCATAGTGCTCTTTTGCCACCTGGGAGCCCTGATCGGTCAGTTCCCTGACCATCCTGATCAATGGCTCAGCGCAATCCGACAAATTCGCGGATTCAACGGGCCAATAATTCATTTCGGTATTGATGTTGGTCGTATATTTTGAATCCCAACTCGGGTTCATATTCTCATTCCAGATACCCTGAAGATTGGCAGGTTCTGTTCCAGGAAGGGATGAAGAAATCAGCAGATAACGACCTAAATGGTAGCAGAGTGAAGCCAGGTTTGGGTCGGAATTGGTTTCAAATCCAATCATTCTCTTATCATTATCAATGTTCTTTGATAAGTCGATCTGTTGTCCATTCAAATTGATCAGGGAACATAACAGAATGGCACTAAATAGAATGGGAATTTTTTTCATGATGGTTTACTTTATATTTAATCACTGGCGGCTCCCGGAATAAATCTTCCGATAATAATTGCAGAGGAGCAACAAGCTTTACAATTTTACATCTTGCAAAACTGTAAACATTAGCAGATAGAATATTACTCTGCCAAAGGATTACATTATTGCACACATTTTATGTTGAGCAATTTTTATCCAATTTGAGTAACAAGTTAATCCGGATTGGTATAGGTTCATCAAGGTTTGTTAGCAATTTAAGATACTTTCTTATAGGTATTCGAAAATAGCCTAACTATAAGTGCATGCAAGTGATACAAAACATACCCATTTGATCAAAAGACGCAGACCCCATTCCTTCCGGCGCCGAAACCCGCACCGGCATCTTCGTTATTCCAAACTTCATGTCCCGGGGGTGCAAAAACCACATCGTTACGATCAATACCATAAGCCACAAGGCCCTCGTTGGTTTCCTGCGGTATTGTAATCTCCACATCTGGTTTGATCCACGCAACCATGGTAAACGTGTTGGTCACATCACTGTTCTCGACTGTCGAGCCAGCCATGCTCAAATTAACCAGCTCCTGCCCGTTGCGTTTCACTGAAACAATCTGTTCAGAAGCCTTCACCTTGCCCTTTTTGAACACGATAAACATGGAACCGGAAGGCTCGAACCTCAGCGGAATACGAGTGCACCCGTCAGATTCTTCAAACACTGAAATGGGTTCCATTCGACCGGTTTCGGGGTGCCAGGCTTCAGGGCTCTTGCCGCTCACACGGAAGGTGCAAACAGCTTCAACAGACTGCTGGTCAGCACTGGCGATAAAATACACATCCTTGTCATCCATCACGCGATGAATATAGCGTATTGGCCGATTTGCAATGAAATCAGGTTGAATCCCCATGGCAGTCAGAACCCCGGAGGGAGTCTTACCTGCCAGCACCCGCGTTTTACCGTCACATCCTTCAAAAACGCCTGCGGGCTGATGCCATCATAATCATAACCGGACAACTTCAGCGCTTTAAATCGCTGCATCGGTTCCTCCGACTGAAGGCTGAGTACATCGGCAACAAACCTTCCCTGCCTCAACAGGTACTGACATCGGGCAACATATTGATACCATGCCCTGGAATCCTCCCACCAGGTCTGCGTCCGTTCATAGTGCAATCCCCACGGACCCATTGTCATCCCAGGCCTGCGGTCCTCAACCCAGGGTTGCATGGCATAACGATGGACAATAAACCTGTTTATTCCATCGCAAAAGGCACGGTCGCCCAGTGCTTTGAGATTGGCCGGATGCGCCAGCCAGCGCTCACCATCATCCTCAGTAAAAGCTTCAGCCCCGACAACCGGCCGGCCATTTACATGCGCTACCGAAGCCATGGACTTCAACGACCAGTAGAGTCCACCGCCGCCTGGCCACCAGATCCGACACCGTCTGCCGAACATCCCAGCTGTCAACATGCGTTGCCGTAAAAGTTTTTCCTGCCAATGAACCGACATCCCTGACCAGTTTCCCGATCATTCCATTGTAATTTGCTTCAATACCTTCCTTGCTCAGTTTGTCACACTCAGGACCCATCCCGGTAGCTGGTGCAGGATGATTTTTTCTGCCAGTGAATGTATGACCAAAACGAATCACGGTCCATTCTCCGGATGCTGATCCCTGCAGAGCTGGAGCATCCCAGGTGAGCTTTCCGTCCCCATCCATCTTCGCGATCAGATCAACAATCCTTTCTCTGGCTATGACAGATTCTGCCGGAACGCTGGCAGCCTGGGTAGCCTTAACACTGCTGGCCAACATTGTCAACCTCCATAATCAACACTCCTCCGATGCCAACCCGATTCATCGCCTCCAGGTCGGCGGTGATACCCTCCCTGGTGATGTTGCCGTTCAGCCAGAACCAATACACCCAGGGACGGGCTTCATCGTATTGTTTCTCCTTACAAATTCATAGTTTCTTGTTTTTGACTTCTTTGCCATTAATGTCAGGCGCTTATTGCTAATCGAGTCCCCTGATCTGCACCGGCCCTATCAGGCCTGATTCCTGGATATCCCCGTAACTGTTGTTGATCAGGTTGGCAATTCTTACACGGATTTCATTGTGCCCCGGCTTCACTGCAGCCGTTATATCAAACACATGGGGACCCCACATGTTTGCCCCCAGCGATTGTTCGTTAACCCATACCTCAGCCACATGACAAACTTTGCCCAGGTCGAGGAACATCTGTTTTTCCACCTTTTCGATATCAATTAATTTAGAATATTCCATCAGACCGCTGAATTTCTGCAAACCCCAGGCTTTCCAGTCTTCAAGCGGCTTTTCCACACCGGCAGCAAATTCTGCCGGCGGGGTTGACGGGAATTCCATGGTGGGCTGAATCCCGGCATTGTAAGTCACTTTCCAGGTACCGGTCACCGTCATCAGGTTTTGAGCTTCGGGTTTTTCGTTCACCCTATTTACCGGGGAATCCGGGTCAAGGACAAGCCAACAGGCTTCGAGCGGTTTGAATGTAAGCCTGATATTGCAACCATCGTTAACATCCATGGAAGAAATTGGACGGATTTCGCCGGTCTCGCAATCCCATATCGAGGCCGCACCATGTGCACCGCTAATGTTGACTTCACAAACCTGTTTCTGATCACCATTGTTCACCAGCCAGAAGAAATCTTTCCCATCGATGCGCCGGTGTTGCTGGAGCATCGTGAAGGCACCTGAAGAAAAGCGAACAGTACTTTCCAATCCCGCGTTACTCTTGCCCAGCCATGATTTCAGGCTCTCCGGGCAAGCAGTAAAAGTGGGCATTGCTTTGAGCGCATCCATCAGATTCTTCATCTTCGGATCGTTCATTCCGTTGTCAGAAGAGGCGATGGGCAATTCGCCGAGGGAATAAACCCTTCCACCTGCTTTTGCAAAATCAACGATTTTTTTTGCTGCATCCAGGGTCAGAATTTCCACTTCCGGCAAAACAATGGTACGAAATGCAAATTCCCCAAGAACCAGCTTCCCCTTCTTTAACTTCATCTGCTTCAGATAATAGCGGTCGCCCACCAGAAACTCCACCCGGGCATTGGTGAGGTCATTGATAGCCTCGGCGTACACTTTGTCGATCGCATTGATTCTTTTGCCGTTCGGCAGATTCTCTGTAAAGGACCACATCCCGTTAACATCCAGCAATGGCGCATTGGCATTGATCCAGGCCGTTTCCATCGGGTTATACAGCAGAACATCCGGCACAGTGGATCCCATCGAATTGATGTAACTGGCGCGACGCGTAAAATCGGTCCAGAGATGCATCCAAGGAAACATCGGGCTTTCATTATACCAGTCGGGAGGCCAGGGATTGCCGCTCAGTTTGCGGGTGGTGAACACTCCGTGAGGGATTACGTGGCTCACTCCCCAGGCCGTGAATGCATTTACACTTTGCTTTAATTGTAACGGAGTGAAAGTTCCCCATAGCCCTTTCCCCGGCTCAAAATCACTGGCTCCGAGGACTTCGCTGGCAAACCGGACATTTTCAAACTCTGATACAGACTGTGCTTCCTTAAAATCATGGACACGTAATGCTTTCAAACCCAGGCAATCCTGTCCGGGCATGGTTAATGCCCTCAGTAATTTCAGGTGGTCACCTACGCAATTCAACTGCGGCTGAATCCCCTCTTCCCACACATGGGCCGTTGTGTACATGCCGCGTTTCTCATGCCAGTCCGTAACGGCTTGGAAATTCCCAGCGTACAGGTCCGACACCAGGTCGAACCACTCCCACCGTGCCTTGGCATAGAGTCCTTCCGAATCAGAATCCAGCATCAAAGGCAGACTGAGGCGAATATCCCGGCCGTGTCTTGCCAGAAACGTGCTATCGAGCGAACCCGACCAGCCCAGCTGCCAGCCATAGTCTCCTTCATGATCGATGAAATCCCCGGGAATCGACTTGCCCATCCGGCCGTTAAAACGCTGTGCATAAGGTTCCAGAGCGGTTTTGATAAAGGCCGAGCCCAAACGAGAATCAATGCTGTTGCTTTGTTGACCATCAGCAGCTCC
Organism: Porphyromonadaceae bacterium; assembly: GCA_007280905.1. Lineage (GTDB taxonomy): Bacteria > Bacteroidota > Bacteroidia > Bacteroidales > UBA12481 > UBA12481. The sequence goes on from QYQM01000060.1 coordinate 8,067, forward strand.
CGGATGATAATACTTATTAAACACATAAACTCGCCACATTTCACCTTTAGGAACATTCCAGGTAAATGAATCCCCTGACCCGATTAATTGAAGAGTCTTACTAAGAATTAGTGCGGGCTTATACTCTTCAGCATTAGTGACTGAAGACCATGGATTGTCGCCCGCATTGGCGATCTCCCGGGCAGGTTTCCAGTTAACACATTCAAAATCGGGAAGTTCCCACCCTTTTGTTGATGCCAGCGAAGTCATCCAGGTTTGATCGGTATGGACCTCTATCGTTTTTCCATCATCAAGTGTTGCCAGCATTCCGGCAATTAATCCAAACGGCCCGTCAATATTACTGCCCTCAATCGCCAGCAGGTTTTTACCGGCAGCGAGCACCTTTGTCAAATCAAACGAGACAGGCTTTTCCCAGTCGGAACTTTCGCCAATACGCTGACCATTAACATAGAGTATAAATGCGTTATCTGCTGTAATCCGGATACTTGCCCGGCTAATTGTCCTTCCTACCGGGATTTCAAACGAATAGCGGAACCGGCAGGAATGTTTCACTTCCTTTCCATCCGGATTCCAGATCCATTTGCCCAATTGAGCTTGCGGGGGAGTAACCTCAACAGGTTTAGCCAATTGCGCAGCCACGGCAAAAAATGATGCCGGAACCTTCAATTCTGTCTCTCCGTCAGCATCGATGATCTGCCAGTTCAGCGATTCAGCCCTCAGTTCCGGATATTGTTTCAGCACCCGGCCATTTGCCTGGAAACTTGGCCACCAGTATTCATCGCAATAACCCAGGTACTTATGCTGTTTCTCTGCTTCAGTAAGTGCAGCGTTGAAGGAAGTGAACCATTTATCTCCCAGCCACTCTTCATCGGGCAAATCCGGAGTCCCAATCATGGAATGCCGTGCATGGGCATATCCGGGATTAAAGCCCTGAGATCCAATCACCCTTGCCATTTCGGCCATTTTATCCTGATTCAGGGGTTCATCCCAAAACCAGAAAATGAATGGGGCATAGATCATGTCAGGGTTGCTGAAATTCTTTTTCAGCATATCCAATGTGACTGGCTGTCGCTGGCCAAAATTCGGGGGATTTTTCGCTTTCCCGGCATCTTTTTTCGAAGCAGGATCCGAAGAACAACCAACAAGCGCCACCAATAGCACAGTGACGATAAATCCGGGGAAAAATCTGTATCCTTTATTCATAGTTTTAATTTTTAATCAGAATTAAATTTCAGGAATATTTCCCATGTTTCAGGCATAATCCGATGAATTTCTCAACACGCCCGGGACTTACATCGTTTTGAATTATATGGGCAGGAGAAATCATATAACCACCATTTTTCCCGAGTATGCTGATTTTCTCAATGATATCGTTTTCAAGTTCTTCGTCGGTGCCTTTAGGCAGGAGATCTTGCTGATCGATGGCTCCCCAGAAGCTGAAAATATGACCAAAATTGTCCTTGATATCTTTGGGTAAATGGCCGGGGACACCAGGCTGAACCGGATTGAACACTTCAAAACCAATATCATGGATGTCATTCAGCAATTCGCTGACGGCACCATCGCAATGTAAAATCGGGATAATATCAGGCTTAGCTTCCTTAAACCGGTCGATCATCCGTTTGTAAATAGGCTTGAGCTGATCTCTGAACGTATATGGAGGAATAATCAGACTAACCTGAGTGCCAAAATCGTCGCCGAACCAGATGGCATCAACCCCTTTCTCGATCAATCGCAGGCCAATCTGGGTCTGGAATTCGGCGCAGGCCTCAAATAGTGGAATAACATATTCGGTTTCCATCATCATGTCGACCAAAAGCTTCTCCATCCCGACCAACTGGTGAGCGAGAGAGAAAACGGTTACCTCGATATCACCAAAAACCAGGTAGTCACCATGATATTTTTTTACCAGCGTTTCTGCATCCCGGTAGCGGCCGGGTGCATCAGGATCAGGAAATTTAAAGGCCATGATATCGGCTTTGGTTTCTGCCTGGGCCAATGGATAACCAACCACCTCCACGTAAATATCACCCTGGCGCATCCGCATCTGATATTCATTCAACCAGGTACCACCAGCATCCTTTACAATTTTAAAATCATCAGAAACCGATGCACCGGTTATCACCACATCACTGCCCATGGCTACCCGTAACTCGTTGGCGCTAATGCGATAAGTAACATCTTCATAGAGATTCTCCGTATAGTTTACCGGGATATTTAATATTTTACCGAAATGATCGGATAATTGCCGGCATAAATCAAACTGGATCGGGACCCTGTCGGGCAATCCGCGAATCTTCCCGAATGCCCGTAATACGCGTTCCCTTGAATTCATTTTCGGATAATTAATCGAGGTAAAAAACTTCGGGCAATGAAACCGTTACGGGAGAATTATCCGGGTTAACCTCCATGATATCTGACATGTAATCCCACCATTTACGGACAACCGGATTAGTGCCAAGATCCTGGGACGATTGATTTCCTGATTGTTTTTGCACCGCAAACAAAATATTGGTTTCCCTATCCAGAAAGATCGAATATTCCGACACTCCCGAATCTTTAATTAATTCAGCCAATTCAGGCCAGATTTCATCATGGCGCTTTTTGTACTCGGCTTCACAGCCGGGTTTCAATTTCATTTTAAAGGCAGTTCGGTTCATTTTATTATATTGTATAAGGACTTCTCAATTCCCTGATATATTGCCTGTTGGCCTCGTGATCTCCAGTAACTTCACCTTTAATCGGATCCCAGGTCACTTTGCGGCCCGTGCGGATGGCGATATCACCCATGTGGCTGATGGTGTCCGAAATAATGGCTTCATCCAGCGGATGTGCTCCCCACCCTGCCAGGAATCCGATACTATAATCATTTGTATACCAGGATCCTATATTAGTCACTCGTTCAGGGCAATACGGGTGCAACGGTGCGGGGCCGGTCCACCTTTCATAGTCGAAGCCATCAGGCACAGGTGCCTCTTTACACTGCGGGTTTTCTCCACCGCCACCCGGAGCCCATACATCTGCCCGTACGATATCACCGATAACCCCTTCTTCAATCAGGTTACAGGCCAGCTGCATGTGAGGCGAGGTCCGCTGCTGGGTACCGTAATGAAAGCGAACATCATATTTGGCCACTTCCGCTTTCAGTTTCATAAAATCCGGATAGCTCAGTCCAAGCGGTTTGGCCAGCATGATATGCTTGCCCGCCCGGGCAGACAGGATGGCTGCAGGGACATGCCAGTGATCAGGGGTAGTGATATGAACCGCGTCAATATCCTTCCGTTCCAAAATTTCCTGAAAATTCAGATAGGCTTTACATTCCGGCGTTGCCAGTTTATTATCCTTATAATAGGTATTGATAACATTTACCGCATTTTCCCGGCGCCTTTTAAAAGTATCAGCTACGGCAATATTCATCGCATCCTTTACAGGCAGAAAGTAACTGATCAGTTCATCGGTCCCCCGGGATCCGACTCCGATATGTGCAACAGTTATCCTGTCGTTGGCGCCCTTCCAGTTTGAACAGGATGTCAGGATGGTCGGCATCACTGCCAATCCAATTATCCCTTTTACAGATGTTTGGACAAAGTCCCTGCGTGAAAGTAACCTGGCTGCTTTTTTCATATTCATGGTTTATGAACCGTAAATCTAACGAATACCTAAGAAATCTGAATCACTATGTTAGCTATTATATCACGTATATTGCAGCACGGGCTGTCGGTTGTCAGTTGTCGGTTGCCGGCTGTTGCAGTTGATCTCGAAAGCATAGATAATCATTTGGTATTTTAACCGCATTCTTTTCTAAAACCAATAATTTACTTAATGCAGGAGGAATTTGCACCTTTTTGTTAGTTGCTTTTTCTACTTCATCGGGGAATTTAGCAGGGTGTGCTGTTTCTACGAAAATACTGATATGATCATTTGTTATACCATATTCTTTTAACCCCGCATAGGCTATTGCTCCATGCGGATCGGCCTGGTAATCATATTGTTTTTGAATATCGGCCATCGCTGAACGGGTTTGTTCATCGGTATACCAATAACCTTTTACGTCAGCAGCTATTGCCGGATGCAGCTTATGATAAATTTCCAACATCCGTGGAAAATTGCTGGGATTACCTACATCCATTGCATTTGAAATCGTACAGTGAGTTTGTTGCGGTGTATATTGCCCGCTTTTTAGATAATCCGGAACAACATGATTTATATTAGTTGCCGCAATAAATTGATGTACAGGCAGTCCCATTTTTTTAGCGATTAAGGCTGCGGTTAAATTGCCGAAATTTCCGCTGGGAATGCTTATTACCACAGGTTTATCTACATTTCCTAATTGTGTAAAGGCATAGAAATAATAAAATGATTGCGGAAATAAACGGGCAAAATTGATAGAGTTAGCTGAGGTTAAATTTAAATGATTATTAATTTCTACATCAGCAAAGGCCAGTTTCACTAATCGTTGGCAATCATCAAAGTTTCCATCTACTTCCAAAGCGGTAATATTTCCGCCCATGGTGGTCAATTGTTTTTCCTGCAATTCACTTACTTTGCACGAAGGATAAAGAATAACAACTTTTATTCCTTTCCGGTTAAAAAAAGCGTTTGCGACAGCACTGCCGGTATCGCCTGAAGTGGCTACCAATATGGTTACCTCGCGGTTTTCATTTTGTAAAAAATAATTAAAAAGCCCGGCCATAAATCGGGCACCAACATCTTTAAACGCCAATGTTGGCCCGTGAAATAATTCGAGTACAAATAAATTCTCATCTAATTTCTTTAATGGAATCGGGAAAGAAAGCGATTCATTCACAATTTGTTTTAATGCTGTATGCCGAATATCCTCTCCCAGCATAGCATTGGAGACTTCATAGGCAATTTCCTGTAAACTTAAATCAGAAAGTTTTTCATAAAATGAATCCGGTAAAAGCGGAATATTTTCGGGCATGTATAACCCTGACTCACTGGAGATGCTTTGTAATACTGCGCTTTTGAGCGACACTTTTTCGCTTGGATTGTTTACGTTATAGTAGTTCATGTCGAATGAGTTAATATTGTTAATTGGTTTTTATGATACAAGTTCCGGGTGCATTAAGCGGTGAGACAAAAGTATCACTGGCAAGTTCTGCCTCTAAGAAACCTTGTTGAATACCTTTTGCCACGATGTTTGCGGTTGATTCACTTCGGCATAAAGCAAACACAGAGGGTCCGGAACCGGAAATACCGCAACCAATTGCTCCCGCGTTGAGTGCATTTTGTTTAGCACTGTCAAATCCGGGAATAAGTTGGGTACGCCTGGGCTCTGCCAGCAAATCGTGCATAGACCGGCCCAATAAGTCATAATCTTTCTGGGATAGTGCCACCATAAAGCTTGCTGCATTGGCACTTTGCTTAATAACATCGGCCATAGAAATATCGTTTTTTAGTATTCTGCGGGCATCGGTAGTTTGCAGCTCAATGTGCGGATGCACTACTGCGCAAAACAGTTCATCAGGACATGTAATAGAAATTATATCCAGGGGGCTGTAGCTGCGTATCAGGACAAAGCCGCCAAGCAAGGCAGGAGCCACGTTGTCGGCATGAGCTGAGCCACAGGCTATTCGTTCGCCCTCCATGGCGAAAGGTATTAATTCACGGGTGCTTAATGGGCTACCCAATAAGTGATTTAAAGCAAACACCGCAGCTGCCGAACTAGCGGCGCTGCTACCCATGCCGCTTCCTAAAGGCAGGTTTTTCTCCAAAGCAATGCCTGGGTGCAATTGCACATTGCCTGTTGCTTTTAAAAAGGCATTTACTGCAACACCTGCAGTATTTTTGAGCCTCTCCGAAGGTATTAAATGGCCATAAGGACCACTCAATGTAACCGGAGAATCAGCATTGTCTGATTGTAAGGAAAGGGCTACTTTATCACCTGGTCCTTTTATAGCGAAGCCCATAATGTCGAAACCACAGCTTACATTGGCTACAGTTGCAGGGGCGAACGCTGTTACAGATTTAAAGGGTGTCATATTTGAAATAGTTTATCGTTTAAGGCCTTCGGCAATACGGACAATATCGGCCAGCACGCCAGCAGAAGTTACATTCACACCTGCTCCCGGTCCTTTAATTACCATAGGGTATTGCTGATAGTATTTAGTAGTCAGGCAAATACAGTTTTCGGTCCCTTTTAAACTATAAAAAGGATGAGTTTCATCCACTTCTATTACAGAAACTTTTGCTTTACCATTTTCAATATCAGCAACATAACGAATTCTTTTTCCTTTTCCTTTTGCCTCTTCAAAGTGTTTCTGAAAAATTTTGTCATAGTTTTTCAGTTCTTCAAAAAATGCCGGAATATCTTTTGCGCTTGCAGCTTCCAGTGACATCAAAGTTTCCACCTCTATTTCGTCCAATTCTATTCCCCAACCACATTCTCGAGCCAATATCAGGCATTTGCGCGCTACGTCCATTCCGCTTAAATCATCTCTTGGATCAGGTTCAGCATAGTTTTTGTCTTTAGCGAATTGTACTAATTCGCTAAAAGATTGATCACCATTGTATTCCGACAATAGATAATTCATAGTTCCGGATAGTACTGCTTCTATCTTCATCACTTTATCGCCACTAGCCATGAGACTGCGCAATACGTTTATTACCGGTAAACCTGCGCCTACATTTGTTTCGTATAGAAAAGGAGTATTTCTTTTTCTTGCCGAAGTTTGTAATAAATTATATTGCTCCATACTTTGTGTATTCGCCCGTTTGTTAGCAGCAACTATTGCTATGTTGTTTGAAAGCAGGTTGTTGTAATACCTGACGGGTTCACCGGATGCAGTAACATCGATAAATACACTATTTTCCATATTTTGTTGCAATGACTTATCTACAAAGTGCTGTAAATGGGCTTTTTCAGCATCATTCTCCATTGATGCTTTCCAGTTGTTTATGTTAATATCGTTCTCACTTATTATCATTTTTCTACTATTAATCAGTCCGCAAATCTTCAGGGATATTTTTTGCGATGCAAGGTACTCGTGCTGACTTTCAATCATTTCCAATAATTTCCCTCCAATAGCTCCCGTGCCTGCTACATAAAGATGCAATTGCAGTAAATCGTAACTAAATAGTGATTGATGTAAAATGCGTAAGGCCTTTTTTAAATCGTCCTGTTTAATAACTATAGAAATATTTAATTCAGAGCTGCCCTGTGATATGGCTTTTACATTGATGCCATTGCGCCCAAGCGGACCGAATACTCGGGCAGACACACCTGGTGTTTGACGCATATTTTCGCCTACCACAGCTACAATGGCCAACCCGCCTTCATAAAATATAGAGGATATCAATCCTGCAAGTAATTCATCTGCAAATGTTTGTCGTAATAATTGACAGGCTTTCTCTGCATCTTCCTGTATTAATCCTATACAAATGGAATGTTCAGAAGATGCCTGACTAATAAGGATAACACTTATTTGTTGCTGTGACAAGGTGCTAAACATCCGTGCTGAAACACCTGCTACTCCAACCATTCCACTTCCTTCAACATTTATCAGACAAATATTTATAAGTGAAGCAACGCCTTTGATAAAGCTGCTATCCTTACCGGATTCCTTACAAATCAGTGTTCCCTTATGGGCAGGATTGAAAGCGTTTTTTACCAGTATGGGTATTTGCGCTGCCATAGCAGGCTGCATGGTAGATGGAAATATTACTTTGGCTCCAAAGTGAGATAATTCCATGGCTTCGTTATACGACAATTGTTCAATGCTCTGCGCTTCTTTCACATAGCGGGGATCGGCTGTCATTACACCATCCACATCAGTCCATATTTCAATGGCATCAGCTTGTAAGGCAGCTCCTAATATGGCAGCGGTATAATCAGAACCACTTCGGCCTAAAGTGGTTGTTTTTCCTTGTAATGAGCTGGCTATAAAACCGGTAACGACATTCAGCCCTTTGTTTGCTTCAAAATATTCTTGTATCAGCTTGTTGCTTACTTCAAAATTAACTTTGGCGCGTCCAAAGGCCCCATCTGTTCTGATTAGCTGACGTGCATCAACGAATTGAGCATGTCCAATTTCTGATTTTAAAGCTTGAGAAATAACAAAAGCTGACAGACGTTCGCCAAAACTCAGTATCAGGTCATGAGTGCGCGGGGTGACTTCACCTACCAGCGAAGCCCCTTTGGTGATATCCGACAGTTCATTACACATAGCCATCACTTCGGCCATTGCAGCAGGTTGTTGTGCAACAGGAAGCAGGGCTTTTAATGTAGCAAGATGCCGTTGTTCAACTTCTTGTATAATAGCTTCGCAGCTTTCCCTTTGGGTAGAGATTAACTCACAAATCTTTACTAACTGATCTGTTACACCGCTTTGTGCGGATACAACAATACATAAATCAGGATGTGCAGAATCATATTGTTTTACAATACTGATTACATTTTTAATTTGCCCGGGATCAGCTACTGATGAGCCTCCAAATTTTAATATGCGCATAATTATACAGGGTTTTATTCGATTTTAGTGTTATGTATAAATGAAAAGCGCCTTTCCCGTAGTTGAGAAAGGCGCTTTGCAACAATAGCAATCTTACTCAACTCGTTTGGGGTCGCGTTGTTGTAATGGTAATTATGGTATGTAACTGATGTTTCATATTTTGATGCTTTAGCAGTAATAAAGTCAGCGCAATCTAAGTAAGTAATTAACAAGAAACAAATGATCCATCAATGGTCTAAGCTGAATTCTTCAGCTTCCTATTTTTCCGCTTTTTTATTCAAATCAGAAGAAAAGACATAAAAATTGGGATCGGTTATTATTGTTGAATTCTCGGGAACTTCAAGCTCTTTCCAGTCTGGTGCCGGATTAATCCATTTTTCCAGATCATTTACCTTGATTTTTAAAGGCATATTGAAACCGTCAATGCAATCTTTCCAGCTGTATTTCAGAATTTTTGTATTGCGCAAATATTGATCGAAAAACAGTTTCAGATCCATTCCGTTGGCTTCGCTCAGATAGCTCTCAATCTGTTCAGTCGTTACCGTCTGATGGTAAAACTTCGCACTGATGCCTCTTAGGACACTTCTGAATTTCTCATCATTATCAACCAGTTGCCGCAGTGTATGCAGCATGTTTGCCCCTTTGCTGTACATATCTCCCGAACCTTTGGCATTAACGTTATAATAACCGATGATCGGCGTCCGGTTGCGAATGTTTGCGCGTGTTCCGATACAATGTATCCTGATGGGTGAACTTCCGATCCTGGGCATTAACCTGAGTGACAATCAGCAAGAAAAGTAAAACCAGATAATTCGTCTTAATTTTCATATTTTCCACAAATTAAAATTATCATAAATGCTCACCACAGAGGCACGGAGAACACGGAGAGTAAAGTTACCGGACCTGCCTGACCGACATTTCCACCGATAATCCCCGGCCCACTTTACCATGAAAAACTTCCAGCGGTTTCACTTTGGTCTTTCCTTGAGCGATGGCAATGTGGCCAGGGCCATCATGACCCATAAGCACAACATCATCTTTAAAATCAATGGCATAATACTCTGTAAAAGAACCTCCTGCCCCAAAACTATCCATGATTTTCATAGCCTGGGCGTTTTTTATCTCATATTCTCCTGCTACCGGAATACCTCGTGCAGCGAGCAACGGAGGTTCGCGCTGCCCGTTTCAATTCATCTATCGAACAATCCTTATCAACTTCAAATTTCTTGAAAAAGAGTTTAACACGGTCATCATTCTGGTCCGATCATTTAGTTTATTAAACCATTCATAATCAATGGCCTCCTCGGGTGCAAGATTTAAAATGATTACAGGAACCTTTGCCCTTTGAACCACCGGCAAAACAGTGGAAGATAAAGCATACGTGGTCACATGCAGGAAGATAATATCCACATCTGCCTGCCGGAACTGATGTCCGGCATCAAAAGCTTTATGTGGGTTATCAATTAATCCCAGATTGACGATATTAGCGTCATGGTTTGCCAGTTTGTGATGCACTTCAGTGAGATATCCTTCCAACCGATCCTTTAATCCTTCAAATTGAGGCCAATAGGTATCCAGTCCGATGCCGAACAAACCGATATTCAATTGATTATATGGTTTCATAGTTTTTCTGTCTTGCTGAAAGAAACATAGTTATCGAAGTATATAAAACCACACCGCAAACCAGCCATTTCATCACATCCAGCGGCAGGGCTTTTACTACAAAGGCTGCCAGGAAAACGCCCAAAACACCTGCAACAGTGAGAGCGATGGAAACTTTACGGTCATATGCATTTTCCTTAATGAACCTTGATCCGCCGGCAGCCATAAGCATAGCCGTTGCAGTCATCATGATCGGAAAAGCAGTTTTGGGATCCATTCCAAAGGTATAAACCATGGCCATGCACGGGGCATAAAAACCAACTCCGATAGTTTGAAGGGCACCGAAAACAAAACACATCACGATAACAACTCCCAGTTTCCAACCGGTCAGTCCAATCGCCACGCCGCCCAGCGGCATTAGTTTCAGCAAACCGGCCAGGATGGTCATGGCAACAACTAAAAGACCAATGCCCATGCCCAATTGAATCTTCCGTCGCGACATTTTGGCCACCACTCCTGCACCCAGAACGGCCCCAATCGGTGCAGCAATCGACATCGAAACCAGGGTAACCGGTTCCACCTTAACTGCGGTCATGAAAATAAAGGCCTGGGTAACCGTCGCAATGGTATTGCCCACGTTCATCGTTCCGGGGATCAGCCGGTCATCGACCAGCTTAAAAAATTTGAAGATTGCGGTTTGCTGGGCAAAGCTTCCGATCCCGAGGGTATCCAGAAAATTGGTAATAAACCCGGTGCCTAATAGTCCCGGCCAGGGTTTATCGGAAAATGATTTTTGATTTTTATAGACATCTCTCAGATAATAAAATCCAAATAGGCTGGTCATGACACCAAGAACGGCTTTCAGAATAATCAACATAGGTTTGATTTATTAGGAACAAATAACATGCTCTAAATTTAGTAGAAACTTTATCAATACATTCTACCGCAATGATGATGCTCTGGGAGGAGTGATACCGGCTGGATGTTCAAAATTTTGGTGGAATCATCGGTAGACGATTGATCATTACTCCAGCAGCATTTTGCACATTTTCTTGTATTCATTTTGCTTCTCTGATCCATCCGGGGAGTTGCTCCCGTTTTGCCAGGCAAGAATCGCATCTTTGGTTTTCTCCATGGCAACCAAGGTTTTCCCTTTCCAGAACCAGGCAGCAGCCTCCTCGGTCCTCACGGAATGACCCACGCCGAGATTCTCCGGAAAGGTAAGTGCCGCTTCGAATTGAACCAATGCGTCTTTGTATTTCTTTTGATTAAACAGATCTGTTCCTTTTCCAATGTGTGCCTGATTGAATAGGTCCCAAGTGATTGTTGATCCTTCCCAATTCACAAAATAGGGTGTCGAAATCAAAAGGTTGAAGGATTCATCAAATCTTTTCTCATCCAGATAATACTGGGCCAGATCCATGATGATATCGGACCGCTTAACACCTTTAAGTGCCATTTTCTCAAGCAGGGAAATCGCTTCAGGTCTTCTGCCGTTGTCAATAAGCACCCTTGCCAGATCACGGTACAGGGTTTGATCATAAGGCCTTGACTTGATGGCATTTCGAAAACTCAACTCGGATAGGGCATGGTCGTTACGGATCACCCAGTAATACAATCCCAGGTTCCGCCAGGGAATACTCATCGACGGATTCAATTGGACAGCCTTATTCCATTGAATTGCAGCCTCATCCAACCTGCCAAAACTTCCAAGAAGGTTGCCGAGTTGATAAAAAGCCAGTGCATCGTCCGGATTTTCTTTAATCGCGAATTCCAGAACTTCCATCGTTTCGGGCCTTGAAGCCAGAATAAAATCCTGATAGTTTCCAGCGGCTTTAGCAAGATAACCGGAAGCTTTATCCTTATTCCCTAATTGGCCGTTTAAATAAGCCAGATGATACTGTATCAGGAAGTTTGGCTTCTTCTGCTCCGCTCCTGTGATACATGCATTTTCGAGTATCCATGCCGCTTCCGAATTCAATCCCAGTTCCGAAAAGGCAACACTGGTTTCCAGCATCTCAAAATCATATTCCCCGACAAAATCACGGACCAAAGAGGTAAACCCGACCGGGTTATTCAGGATAATAGCTTCCAATGCCCTGGACGTCAAATCTGTAGGATTTGATCTTATGCGATTCTTTACCAATTCCAACGCATTTTCTTTCTGTCCGTTTATATATAATGCAATCAGGTAATGATGAAGTGTACCGGCATTATTTTGGTTCGCCAGTATTGCCTTTTCAAATGACACAAGCGCCTCAGCGTAATTCTTTTGAAGCATTAAACACCGCCCGACCAGATCAAATCCGATCGATTCCGTGCCCAGGCAACGGGAAGCTTTAAATCCGCATTTTATGGCCTCATCAGGCTCTTGTTGCTTCAGATTGCATAATCCAAGGAAATACCAGGCTATTCCATCATCATTCGGGATTTGCTCCAGGGCTTTCACCAGCATCTTAGCAGCTAAATCATATTGGGCAGCTTCGAAATCCAATATTGCAAGATCCCGGAGAGATGCCAGATGAAGAGAATCCTGATCGAGAACCAGTTGATAATATTTTCTTGCCATATTCCGGTCGAGTGCCCGGTCATATTTTTGTGCCTTTAGATAAGTTTCCTCGATAGTTAGCTGATTATCAGACTTATTCACATAAGTGGGTTGTTGCGGCGGAATAACCTGCGGCAATGGAAGCGGGCTTGTATAGGAAGCAAGTTCTTTTCCACCGGAGGATTTCAGAACCACTATAACCACTTTTCCGATGGGTACCGTGACAGAAATTGTAGCCGCTTTTTCAGGCGAAAGGTCAACACTTTTTGTAAATAACTCTTTATTATCCTGATATATAGCGCAGATGGCGCCGGCAAATTTTTCAGTGGCGATCATTCTGATCTCCAGCTGTCCGTTTTTCCGTTCTGTCCGGAAAGCAACCTGCTGGTTGGCAAATTCAAATCCGTCGCCCAACCCATGCACCGGGTACCAATATTCTTTCCAGGAGACCTGGCTTTTCGGTGCCAGTATCCCATAATCGGATTGGGTTTGCATCGGACCGCTCTGGACTTCAATATAATTGCCATCTGTATCGGTCAGGTTTTTCTGGCAGATCCTGCCATATTCCCCCTGGCCCCAGGTCCAGGCCTTTTTACCGCTGTGCTCAAAGTGGTTGGCAACCTGGATCACACCCCGGTCGTTGTCCACGTCATAGGCCCCAAAAAAATCATACCCGCAATTCACGGCAAAAATCGAGGCGGCATCGGCATAGTTTTTAGTCCACGACAGGTCTTTGCCTTTATTAACCGGCCAATTGAAGAATTCAACCCCAAAATGATCGGTACCCAAACTCATCGGGTAAATAAACCGGGTTCCGGGCAGTTGAGGGAAGGCGGTACAATTCCAGAAATAATAGGGATTCATGGCATCTGTTGGGTTGTAAATGCGCATTTCTTCATCCAGAAAGGCTTTCCCGGGATGCAGCGTGACGCGTACAGTCCATCGCGTGCGAAGGCTTTTCTCCAGGTTGCTGACCTCGAGATAAGCTGAACCATCTGGATTATTTCCGGAGACTACATCCACCGGTGATAAAATGGTAACGGTATGCACCTGCGGCCCGGCATTCCATTCCACTCCCCCGCTGATAAAAGCACCGCGCATGGCAATCATGCTGGGTTTGATGACACTGTTTTTATGAAAAACCTCGTGGTTAGTTGTTTTATCATACACCGAATGCAAACGGCCACCCAATTCAGGCAGACAGGTGATTTTCAGGTATTCATTCTCCAGATATATCGCTTTGTAGGTGACATCTTCCAGCTTTCTCGAAAGATGGTCCTGCATATAATAGGGATAAACAATGGAGGCCCTGACGGTGGTGGAACCTTTGGCTCCGCCTTCCATCCCCCAGAATTTGGGATTAACATCATTTTCCCATCCATAGGTTGGGATGGTAATGGTGCCTTGCCAGGTTTTAACCTGAGCATTGACTGGAATAGAGAATACTATGAAAAGGAGAGCCACTGAAAGGATTGCCAATGGCTTGTGGAAGGAATGATTTGTCTTCATTTTTTGGAACGGTTTAGATAGACAACAGATTTCCTAAGTTACTGATTTTCTAATGGAGTGTTATTTGTTTCAGAACAAACAGTCGATTGTCAATTCCGATCCCAAGGGCATTTTTGATCTGTTGTAAATGTTTCACGCAGATCCCTTCAAATGTATACCCTGCCCATGCCCATATCAATTTCATGCAGTTTACTTTTGAGGTTCAGAAGTAGCTTCGTTATTAGATACGCTTCCCTTATTTTTCTCCTTTTTCTTATAAACATCGAGCGCGGCGCGTAATCCATAGTTAGCTTCATGCAGGGCCTCTATTATTCTCTCCTTCTCGGCGCAGAACTTACAATTAATGTCATAAGAAAATTTTGGCTCAGAAACTATCCCTGGTTCCTGGGGACTATCATATCTAACTATATTTCCCTTACCTGTTAACAACCACATTGGATTGATTAATTCAGAATATTCTGAATTATACAGGCGATTAAAGAAGTCAAAACTTGGTGCTGATTTACCATTAATGATATCATAAATAGTCTGTGTACGATCATATCCTAATTTTTTTGATAACTTATTAGGATTAATCGACAAGAAATCAATTATTTGCAAAATTCTTTCAGAAATTTCTGTATGTTTTTTCATTATTTGTATCATTTACAGAATATACTGTATATATTTGTTGCGTATTAATAAACGACATACTGCCTATTAAATTGCGACAAATATACGACATGAAACAAAAACCCGGAACAAGGGAGATAAGATATCCTGAAAATCTGAAAATTAACAACCAGCTTCAAAACGGGGACAGGCTATTGATAGCCAAGAAGTCCAATCTAAAACCAGGAACAATCCGCGACATGTTAAATGGATACCGCCGCATAACCGATGACGTAGCCCGCGCAATAATTGAACTCATCAGTGAACGCAACGAGCTAAATAGGCTCTTGGGGGAAATTGCTAATCAATCATTAAGCCATCCAACACTTTAACAACAAACTTTGTGTTACAGGCCCAGAGCTGATCACTTCGCCGGATAACTCCGTCGGATTGTTCTCGGTAAATACTTATAGCAGTCTTGTCAAGCGAGGCCACATTAAAGTGATCCGCAGGGGTTGCTACGGTAACGCGAGCCTCATTCATAAAGGATTCTGCATATGTATAATCGTAACCCCACGCAACAAATCAATTGCTTTAGATAACCTACAATTATGAATGATCAGGGTAAAACCAAAGAAGAACTTATAAAAGAGTTACAAGAATTACGGCAAGAGAATAATTCCTTAAAGGCATTATACGATAAAGATATAACCGACCGCAAGCATGCGGAACAAGAATTAATCATTGCTAACAAAGAGCTTGCCTTTCAAAACGAAGACAAAGAAAAACTGGCAGCAGAATTAATTAAAGCCGAAGAAAGCGACCGCCTCAAATCCGCCTTCCTTGCCAATATGAGCCATGAAATCAGAACGCCCATGAATGGTATTCTCGGCTTTGCCGAACTACTGAAAGAACCTGATCTTACCGGTGAGGAGCTACAAAATTATATTAGAATCATAGAGAAAAGCGGTGCCCGTATGCTCAATATCATCAACGATATTATTGATATTTCGAAAATAGAATCGGGACTGGTGGAAGTTAATATTCAGGAGTCGAATATAAACGAGCAAATCGAATACATTTATACCTTCTTCAAACCCGAGGTTGAAGGTAAAGGGATGCAGCTTTCCTTTAAAAATTCTTTGCCGTCAAAAGAAGCTATCATTAAAACAGACCGCGAGAAAATCTTTGCAATTTTTACCAATCTTGTCAAAAATGCCATTAAATACAGTGAAAAAGGTTCAATAGAATTTGGGTATGATAAAAAGGGCGAATATCTTGAGTTTTTTGTGAAAGACACAGGCATTGGAATTGCCAAAGACAGGCAGGAAGCTATTTTTGAACGTTTTGTTCAGGCTGATATTACCGATAAGCAAGCTTTACGAGGGGCCGGTTTGGGTTTATCGATCACTAAAGCCTATGTGGAAATGCTCAGCGGAAAATTGTGGGTGGAAAGCGAAAAAGGGAAAGGCTCAGTATTTTATTTTACCATTCCTGACCATGCTGAAAGGCAGGCAAAAAGCGTCATTACAAACGTTGTTTCGGCTGATGGAATAATGAATCATCAGATTAAAAACCTGAAAATATTAATTTCCGAAGACGATGCAACATCGGATTTGCTCATCACCAGAACGCTCAGAAAAATCAGCCATGAAGTTTTACATGTAAAAACAGGAGTTGAAACTATTGAGGCTTGCCGAAATAATCCTGACATTGACTTGGTTATGATGGATGTTCAAATGCCCGAAATGGACGGATATGAAGCAACCAGGCAAATACGCCAATTTCATAAAGATGTAATCATCATTGCACAAACAGCCAACGCACTAATAGGTGAACGCGAAAAGGCATTAGAAGCAGGATGTAATGATTATATTTCAAAACCCATTATAAAAGATGAATTACTGGCGTTAATACAAAAGTATTTCAATAAATAAGTAAAGAATTAATTTACAATTAAACGACAGAAAATAAAGCACATGGCTATTACAAAGGTTATGTCCTAACTTCTCTCCGTCCTGCAAATCTCCCGGTGAAATGCTATGCAAAAAAGGCTGAAAGACTATTCCCCAATGTAGAATCGGACTTTGGGCTACTACCCATCCTTACAGAGCCGGACGATCATTCAATCATGACTTTCATGGTTTTGTCACCCTGATGTTCTATGAACTGATAGGCTTCCAGATATTTCCTGAACGGAAAGCTTTTGGTAAGAAGTGGAGCCGTAATAATTTTTCCTGAAGCAATCATGTCAACAGCAGCTTCA